>CBIMFG010000046.1:0-10456 GCA_966243125.1 uncultured Niastella sp. | reverse complement strand
TAGCCGATGGTTTTAATGGCGCTTTCTACCCGTTGTAAGCTTTCCTTTACTGCAACGTCGGGCAAACCTACAATATAATACAGCGGGTTTCCCTTCATCACGTTTACTTCAACGGTAATGGTAATAGCTTCCACGCCATATACGGCGCTTCCATACGTTTTGACAAGCATGAATAAAGTTTATGGTTATCCCGCGCATATGCGGGATGGAAAGGTAAAGAAAAAATATATTCGTTTAGTTTAATGTGTATGCGGGCCTGTAAGTGTTAGGGCTTTACTTCTTTTATATTTCCTTCAAACAACAGGTTTACGTTGGGGTCAACAGCTATACCGGCTGGTTTTACGGTTGCGGGAAAAGCTATGCTGGTTTCGCGGTTGCTGATGGCCATCTGTTTTATTTCGTTACCTATTTGCAGCTCGAGCGGGAATTGATATGGCTCATTTTGTTGTTGTATAACTGTGATGTTTATTTCTTTTTTAGCCATATTGTATTTCCAGCTTATCTCCAGTTTGGGATGCCCGGCTTTGAACAGCCATTGCTGAAAGAATGATTGCAGGCTTTTGCCAGATACTTCTTCCATTACTTTGCACAAATCGCCGGTTACTGCATTTTTACCACCGTATCGGCTGTAATAGGTTTGAATGCCCTTCCAGAACAATCCATCGCCTAATTGGCGGCGCAACATATGTAATGCCCAGCCTCCTTTTTGGTATGAGTTGGCATTCAGTAGCTCCATATAATTGGTAACACTGGAATCAACCACCGGCCGTAATTTCTTTCTGGCAAATTCTATTACTTTATTCCGGTCTTTCAACCGCATTTGTTTGGCGGTATCGAGGCCATGTTGCTGTTCAAAATACAAGATGGTCATATAAGTGGCAAAACCTTCGCTTAACCACAAATGGCTCCAGTCGGCTTCGGTGGCCATATCGCCAAACCACTGGTGCGCTATTTCATGGGTGAGTAACGATTCGCTTTTGCGGGTACCGGTAATAGATGCTTCATCGGAATAAAAAATGGCGCTGGCGTTTTCTATACCGCCGAAGATGGTAGTTGATTCAACATTGGCCAGTTTTTTAAAAGCATAGGGTCCCACATTTTTAATGAACCATGGGAGAATATCCGCCGCCAGGGCATAGTCGTAAAAGCCTTTTTCTTTTTCTTCGGGATATACCCAACTTGATACCGGAATGTTATTTACTGTTCCCGATTGTTGAATGGCAAATTCGGCTACGCCAATCACCATTATTTTGGTGGAAAGGGGAGTGGTTTCGGTATAGTGAGTGCGCCGCAGCAGGTTGCCGTAAGTGGTGTCTTCGGTCTTGATGCCATTTGAGATCACCTGGTAATGCGCCGGGGCTGTTACTATAAAATCGAGTGCTGCTTTATCGGCAGGATGATCAACGCAAGGCAGCCAGTTGTGCGCCCGGTTGGGCCAGTTATCGGCAAAAAAAACCCGGTGGCCGTATTTGTTTTTGGTGATCACCAGGCCATCGGCAGGAATGCCTTCATAAACGATCTGAATGTTTTTACGTTCACCGCTTTTAACCGGCGCGGCAAATTGTATGGTAAGCTGGTTATTGGTATGTGTAAAAGCGAGTGGTTTGCCATTTTCTGTAACCTGTAAAACAGCCTGGCCTTTTGGACTATTTTCTTTGGATGTAAGGTCAAGGCTGATGGCCTGTACATCTTTAATGAATAACATCTCAATGATGGCGTTGCCCTTTATCAGGTCGCTGGTATCGCTGAGGACAATCGAAAATGTATAGTGTTGTACATTTATAGCAGCGCCGGGGCGTTGGGCCTGTACAGAAACAATAAAACCAATTGCAATGAAAAGCAGCGGGATTTTCTTCATGTAGATGTTTTTACTACTATGAACTTACAACTTCTCCAGCATATCTACCACCTTTTCCCTTTTTAATATCAGATAACCCAGGCGGTCGTTGCTGATGCCTTCGCGCAATTGATAGCTGAACTCCAGTTGATCGTCTTTTACCGAGGTTTCAAAAAAGCGGAAGGAGATGTTGGGGTACTGCTTTAAATCTTCCCCTATTTCGTACAAATGCGTTGATAAAATGAAAAGGGAGCTTTTTATTTTTATCAATCCCTGTATAACTGCCGATGAGCACTTCATAGCATCCTGTACGTTGGTGCCTTTAAACAACTCATCGATAAGCACCAGCCATTTGCGGCCATCATTGATTTTTGTGATAGTGTTCTTTATGCGTTGTACTTCATTGAAGAAGTAGCTTTCGCCTTTTATGATGTTATCAACCACATTGATGTTGCTCAACAATCCATCGAACAAGGTTAAGCGCATAAACTCGGCCGGTACGCCCAAACCCAGGTGGGCCAGAAATACGGTGCTGCCCACGGCCTTAATAAAAGTACTTTTACCGGCCATATTGGCCCCGGTCAAAAACAGGAAGTTGTTCCCCGGGCTTAATTGCACATCATACGGGGTTGGGGTCGACAACAAAATATGGTACAGTTTACGGGCTTCAACAAGCGGTTGTGGCTGGTCAACAAACTCAGGAAAACAAAGTCCCAGTTTTTGTACGGCTACAGCCATGGCATACCAGGCATCTATACGGCCATAAATGGCTATGAGTTCATGGGCACTCAGCCTGAATTCATCTCTGATATAACCGCCATAGTACAGGGTTTCGCGCAGGGTAAATTGTTTGCCCTGCTCATGTTCCCTTAGTTCCAGCAATACTGGTTTGTTTATGAGATCGGCTGCCCGGCGCAGATAGGTGCGAATCATGAGGGGCGCCTGGTCATTGTCTAACAACTGCACCAGTTTGTGCATTCCTTTCACCAGGTCTGCAAAGTGGGAAATAGAATAGCGCACCAGAGAAAAATCTGCAACATTCAGGATCTTATAGGTAAGTGCATGAAATAAATTGGCATTGGGAATGGAATCTACATTGCTGTCGTAGAATTTTTCGATCACCATCAGGGTGCCATTGCTGATCTCTTTGGGCCAGTTATCGAGGTTGGCGATAATTGACTTAAGCACCTGCTGGGTTTCCAATATGGGCTTCAGATCACTAAAGGGATTGCTGAAAAACTTTAACAGCCAGTCGCGCCCCTGTGAAGTTTGGGTAAAACAAAGCCTGTGAAAAATCGAAAATTCTTCCTCATGCTGAAATACAGACAGGTCGTTATAGGTGGTATTGTCCAGTTCCATGCTGTAGCTCCTTTGTTGGTTTTCGTAAGTTACCGATTAAATAACAATCGCTCTCCCTTATTAGATTCATTCCACTGTCCATTTCCATAAACCAAATTACCATTTACAAAGGTGTGTGTGATGGCTGCGGGGAAAGTAAATTGTTCCAGGGGGCTCCAGCCGCATTTATACAATATGTTTTCTTTTGTAGCTGTGGTAGTTGCATTCATATTTACAATTACCAGATCGGCCTTGTAGCCTTCCCTGATGTAACCCCTGTTGGCAATTTGATAGCATTGGGCTACTGCATGGCTCATTTTTTCTACCACTTTTTCAATGGTGATACGTCCTTCTTTTACGTAATGCAACATGAGTAACAGGCTGTGCTGTACCAGTGGCAAACCGGCATGTGATTTTTCATAACTGCCGAGCCCCCCTCCGGCTCCCCCCGGTGGGGGGAGGGTAATCATACCAGCTTCATTTCGTATATAGCCCTTTTCTTCAAGGGTATGAGGTGCATGATCGGTAGCAATTACATCTAACCGGTCATCGAGCAGGGCCTGCCACAGCGCTTCGCGGTTGTGGGGCGCTTTAATGGCGGGGTTGCATTTTATTAAATTTCCCAGACTATCGTAATCATTGCTGGTAAAATGCAGGTGATGCACGCACACTTCGGCCGTTATGTTTTTTTGATCCAGCGGTTTCATATTGGAAAACAACGCCAGTTCTTTTTCGGTGGTGATGTGCAGTATGTGCAACCGGGTATTATATTTTTGGGCAAACTGAATGGCTACCAGTGAGCTTTCAAAACAGCCATATTCATCCCTTATTCTTGGATGATCTGCGGGGTCAAGCGTGCCTTTTTCTTTTTTTATTCTTTCAAAATTGGCTTTGATTATCTTTTCATCTTCGCAGTGAGTGGCAATCAACACTTCGCTTTCCTGAAATATTTTATCGAGTGTAAGGTAGTTGTCTACCAGCAACCCACCGGTTGAAGAACCCATAAAGATCTTGATGCCGCAGATATCCTTTTTACGCTCATTTGTTTTCAGCACTTCTTCGGCATTGTCGTTAGAGGTGCCCATGTAAAACGAGTAATTAGCCAGCGCGCTATTGGCGCCAATGGCGTATTTTGCTTCCAGCAGTTCCTGGGTAAATACAGGAGGCATGGTATTGGGCATTTCCATAAAGGAAGTAACCCCGCCGGCTACGGCTGCTTTTGATTCGGTATAAATGGTAGCTTTGTGGGTAAGACCTGGCTCCCTGAAGTGTACCTGGTCATCAATAACGCCAGGTAATAAATGCAATCCCTGGCCGTTAATTTCAGTAACTAAAATATCTGGTTGAATGTTACCATCAATCTTTTCAATGCGGCCGTTTTTGATCAGCACATCCTTCACGGCTGATACCCCTTCATTCACGACCATTATATTTTTTATCAGGTAATTTTGCATATCTTGAAAAAATAATATTTTTAAATACTGGCCATGCAATATATTGTAAAAACTTTTCTTCGCTCACTGTTTTTATTATTTCCCTTCGGATTGTTTGCTCAGTCAACGTATTTACCCCAGGGTTCCAAACACCAGCCTTTTTTGAACCGTCTTGAAATAATGTTGCAATCCAATGATGACCTGAATCTTTCTACGCTTAAACCAATGAGCCGGAAATTTGCAGTTCGCGCCGGGGAATATGCCGATTCTTTACAAAAAGCGGGTGGCCTGGTGTTGTCGAAAGTTGATCAGTACAACCTGCGCAGTTTGTTTATGAACAATGCAGAATGGGTAACCAGTACTGATACCAGCGATTTTTATAGTAAGAAGAGTTTGTGGAATGTGTTTTATAAAAAGAAGACCAACTTACTGGAAGTAAATGCAAAGGATTTTTTCTTTGTGGTTGATCCGGTATTTCAGCAAACCTTTTCCGGTGAAAGCGGTGATAAATCTCCTGATCAGCTTTTTCTTACTTCAAAAGGACTTACCGTTCGCGGGATGATTGCCAAACGGCTCGGCTTTTCTGCCTATATGACCGACAACCAGGAGCGCGGACCGCTTTTTGTGCAGGAAAGAGTACGTACGTTTGATGCTGTGCCTGGTGTAGGGTTTTATAAATCGTATAATAAAACCGGTAATGATTATCTGGATGCCCGTGGATCAATCAATTTCACTGCGGCCAAATACCTGGATTTTCAATTCGGATATGATAAAAATTTTATAGGCAACGGCTATCGCAGTTTATTTCTGAGCGACTTTGGTAATAGTTACCTGTTCCTGAAGATCAATACCCGCATCTGGAAGTTCAACTACATGAACCTGTTCACCGAGTTAGTACCACAAACTGTTAATATCAGTATGGGAAATAAACTGCTTGATAAGAAATATGCAGCTATGCATCATTTGAGTATGGACGTTACCAGGTGGTTGAATATCGGCGTTTTTGAATCGGTGGTTTTTGGCCGGCGAAACCATTTCGAATTCAGCTACCTGAACCCGGTAATATTTTTACGTTTGGCCGAACACTCAAATGGCAGTGCCGATAATGCTTTTGTGGGCATTGATCTGAAAGCCAATATAGCCAAGCGCATACAGTTGTATGGTCAGTTGTTGCTGGATGAGTTGGTAACAAAAGAATTAAAGGCTGGTAATGGCTGGTGGGCCAATAAGTTTGGCATACAGGCAGGCGCTAAATACATTAATGCGTTTGGAGTAAAGAACCTCGATCTGCAGGGGGAGTTGAACCTTACCCGGCCATTTACATACAGCCACTTTGATAGCTTAGCTAACTATACACACTACAACCAGCCAATGGCCCATCCGTTAGGCGCTAATTTTGTAGAAGCCATCGGTATCATCAGGTATCAACCGGCTCCCAAATGGACAACCAGCGCCCGCCTGATAGTTTGGAAGCAGGGCACCGATTCAACGATTACCAGCAATGTGGGCTCCAACATCTTTATGAATAATTCCTATCGTCCGCAAGGCGATTATGGTTATACATTACCCAATGGCCCACAGGCAACCGGTGTAAACGCCCAGGTGCTGGTATCGTATGAGGTAAAGGAAAACCTGTTTCTCGAAGGGTCTGCGTTGATCAGAAACTATAAGTCAGGTATTCCAGAGGTAAGCAATAGAAATGTATCGGTATTTACAGCCGGCATACGTTGGAATATGTTCAGAAGAGAATACGATTATTAAGGCTGAATGCAGAAGGCTTAACGCTGAACGCAAAATCCTCAACGCGGCAACGCAATAAAGGTTCTATATCATATATAAAAAGGCAGGCGGCATAATTGCCACCTGCTTTTTTTTTACATCGGTGATACACCGATAGGGTTAAAGGGTATCACCATTGGAACCACCTTTTTAATAGACCAGTTTACTAATCAGAACTCCCGTTTATGTTGCTTTTCCTTTTCAACTAGGTTGTTTTAAACCGGGTGCTAAACTATTGCGGGGAAAGGAATAATTGTATCGCTTGTATGTAAACAACAGAAAATTGTATGTGAAGGGCTGTTATGTAACGGCAGAGATATAGTCGTTCTGAAGTAATAATACGCGCTTGTATTATATATAATGTGCAGGTGAAAATGATTGTTATTCAAACACTTTAATGAGTAAATGAGCTGCTCGACTGTCAGTGACAGGGTAAGGGGTTACTCCTAGATTAAAATAATAATAAATGTGTAAATATTATTATGTATTATTGCTCCAATAATTACTTATAAGTGTAATAATGACCTCTTGATAATGAATATAAAGGGTCGAATTACAGTTATTCTTAAAATTAACCCCAGCCCCAATATGCTATGAGATCAACTCTACTCATTCCCTTTTTACTTTTATTATTTGTTGGAAGCACATTTGCACAATCGCCCGGGATTATTATCCGGCCGGCACAGGGTAATGGCATAACGCCATTGAACCCAGACGGGAATGGCTTTTCTTCCAAGAACGACAGTGGCTTTGTATACAGTGATATTACACAAAGCGAGATCCCTTACAAAATTGTTCCGCCAGCTTTTCTGGAACCTACCTCTGATCTGTTGCGTGGTCCTGCACAATTGTACAGTGATCTGGTACGCCAGGTAGATGGCAGTGGTTTTTACATTTACAATGATGGCACCAATCTGTTGTTCCGGATGCGGGTAGGTAATGTGGTGAGTGGGTCAAAAGGATACAGTGTGCTGATTGATACAGATGGTAAAATAGGAAGTACCGGTGCTTATGCCGATCCTAATTACCAGGCTGCTACTACAGGTGTAAATGGCAATCCGGGTTTTGAACTGGAAATAGTGTTGGAAACCAATTTTAGGGTGGCGGTATATAATGTTGATGGAGTAAGCACCCCGGTATTGCTGAGTAACTATCCTATTAATTCCAATTCGCAGATCTCAATAGCATTATCAACTGTATCGGGCACTCCCGACTACTTTTATGATTTTTATGTGCCCATTAGTGCACTTGGTATAACCGCCGCCACGCCGCTTCGTATGGTGGCCACCACCGTAATGGCGCCCAAGCCTGCTATTGGCGGTCCTAAATCAGATATCTACGGCGTAGATGACTCTCAATATAAGGATCCCATGAAAAGCTGGGAAGCTGCTGTTAGTAACACACCTACCTATACTACAAGTAGTATTAACAGCGGCGGTGGGGGAGTAGGCCCGGCCTGTACCGCGGCGCCCACGCTTAACAGTGGTATTACTGCAGGTACTGTTGCTGTTTCAGGTAGCTGGACGGCACTGGATGCAACAAAACCACAAACCGCTACCATCACTATATATAAGAATGGCGTATCTGCAGGTACTACAACAGCTACCTCGGGCAACACCTGGACAATCACCGGAGTTACAGTAGCGAACAATGATGTGCTGTATGCAAAAGCGCAGGCCACCGGCGAATCGCAATGTTTGCAGTCAGCCAGCGTGAAAGTGTTGAGTTGCACGCCGGCTAACACCACTGCTACAACAGGTTTTGGTTTTGCAATAAACTGTCCCAGCGAAAGAGGTTTTGAAGGTACCCGCGCAGCAGGTACTACAGTTAAAATTTACAAAGTAACTACGGCAGGCCTTACGTTGTATGGTGATGATGCTACAACCACTTACAAAGTCACTTACCCTTCTTCAACAACCTGGCGATATGACGGGGCCAATTCACAAAGTGGTCCTGCTTGTACCGGTGGTGGAAAGGACATTGCTATAGGCTCTTACGTGATCACGGTGACAGAATCGGGAAAATGTGAGTCGGCAGGTACCACCGTATGTATTAATGATAATGGGCCTATTGCAACAACCACGCCTGTTATTACACAAACAACATTATATAATGGCGCCACCACCGTTTCCGGAACGGCCGTTTCTGGCGCCACTGTTTGGTTATATACCAATGGTGCATTGCAGGGAACAACAACAGCTACGGGCGGCAATTATGCGTTCACCAACCTGGCGCTTGTTGCCGGCGATGTAGTTAACGTAATGGCGCTTTCAACTGTTACAGATGCGTGTGTGAGCACAGCCGCTACAAGAACCGTTAGCTGTTTTATAACTGCTCCTATTATCAATACAGATAATAATGGCAACCTTACTACAAGTTCTACTACCATTACCGGTAAATCGGGCGAAGCAGTTGGTTCAACTATTACCGTTCTGGAAAACGGGGTAAGTATAGGCACCACCACGGTTCAGTCAAACGGTACCTGGAGCCTGAATTACACCCCGGTTTCAACAAAAAGTTATACCGCTACCTTAACAAATGGCGGGTGTACCAGTGCTGCTTCTACGGCTGCAACTGCTCTGGCCGCTACTACGGTTTGTCCTTCATTTGATAATACGTTTAAAGCATCTGATAATGCTATTACCGGTACATTCCCCGGCAGTTTTACAGGAATAGTTCGTTTGTATATAGATGGAGATAGTATAGGCCAGGCCTCACTTTCTGGTACTACTAACTGGAGTATTACTGTAAACGGTAACTACCGCAGTATGATCTATGCCGGTGGTGTACTTACCTTAACAGCGCAGGCAACCGGCAATGCAGAAAAAACAGATTGCAGCGCCAGTACCACTGTTGGCTGCCCTACCGTACCCACGCCAGCTATAACCCCTACTACCAAGAGCATACAAACCGGTCAAACGGTTACCTATACTGCTACTTCCTCCGCTACAGGATATTTATATGGAATAACCAGTGCCAGCAGTGCTACTACCAATTATGCAGTAGCAAAATGGGGAACCGGTAGTGATTTGCTGATGACTACCTATCCATTCAATTCTGTTGGTACCTATAATGTGCTGGTAAATGCTTACTCCTTCTCAGGAGCAGGTTGTTTAAGCAGTTCGGCTGCTACCGTTACTGTAAGCAGCGCATTACCGTTAACGCTGTTGTATTTCACCGGCCGTAATGAAGATGGGCAATCGAAACTTACCTGGGAAACAACTATGGAAGATCAGGTAGATCGTTTTGCCATCGAGCGCAGCGACGATGGCCGTCAGTTTGCAGAGATTGGTAGCGTAAAAGCAACCGGTAACAGCAGCCTGCGCGTAAAATATAATTATACCGATAGCAAACCATTGGTGAAAACCGCCTGGTACCGTTTGCGCACGATTGATGTTGATGGACAATTCAAGTATAGCAATGTGATCAGGCTGGTGAATGAAACCCGTAGCATTACGGTGTTGTCTGTAACACCCAATCCATTTGAGACTGCGTTGCGTTTACAGGTAAATTCAGACCGGGTATCACCGGCTGCTATTCGTATTGTTGATTTAACCGGCCGTGAAATGTACAGAATGAATAATGTGCTGTTGGAAGGGAATAATACCATTCAATTGCATCCTGCTGCTTCACTGGCAAGTGGTGTATATTTCTTACAATTGATTGCTGATAATGAAGTGATATTAAATCAAAGGATCCAGAAGATAAAATAATTACCTGGTGAGGATCATATATTAAGAAAACAGCTGTATCATTAATTTGATACAGCTGTTGTGTTTTATCTATTTTCCTGAATCTACCATTGGTGAGGCCCAATCTCCATATGCACTTTCGCCATCTTCTGCTGTAACAGGATTATCTAAAAAGCAATCACAATCACAGTTTTTCGGTTTAAGCTGTTCGGCATTCTTCAATTCTTTGACTGCTGTTCTTAACGCTGCTGCATTTTTGGTGTCATTGGCAGTAATGGTGAGATCGCCCAGTTGCAGAGAGGTAATCTGTTGCTGAAAAGCTTCTTTGGTAATGGTGGTTAACTCAAGATCAAATTGCTGTTTTTCTTTTGTGGTGA
>CBIMFG010000045.1:0-10519 GCA_966243125.1 uncultured Niastella sp. | reverse complement strand
ACCTGCGCGCGGTACAGGAAATGCTTGGCCACGAAAGAATTACTACCAATGAAATATATACGCATCTCGATCGTGAATTTCTGCGCGATACATTACAACAGTTTCATCCGGCGTTTAAGGGGTAAAAAAATACCGGCCGTACAGCCGGTATAGAACCATGAAATAGAAAATAATCACTACTTATTGCATTCTGAGAAAACCCTGTAAAAGATATTATTGTATAGCTTTTGACATAAGCGCGCTTTAAGATTAGATGCAGATGAATGTATAATTCCATAAAAACTATTGCAACAATACTCTTGCCTCAAACACTTCTTTCGATTTGGTTGATGAAATGCGAACCCAGTAAATACCAGCGCTCCATTTTGTTTGTGTATACAGATCGATCTGTTGTTCTTTTGTTTGTATGAATAAGGGTTGAATCAACATTACCTGTCCGGCAGTGTTTAATAATTCAAGCCTGTACTCAGCTGATTGTGGAAGCTTTAATTTTACCTGAATGCTGTTGCCGCGTATTACGGGGTTGGGATAAACCCTAATATCTTTCTTTAGCGCAGCGGGTGCCCATTTATTGATAAAACTACTTATAGGATCTGCTTTTATTTTTGTTGAATCAATCATTCTTACTGCTCCGGATACAAAGGTTATTTTGCCCATTACAGGATGGCATGTTACTGTTACCTCGTCTAAACTGGTAAAAGCCGATTTCAGCAATACCCGTACATTATTCAGGTTAGCGGTTTTATCCAGCAATACCGTTTGTGTTTCATAACCAATAGCACTAATCTCCAGCTCCACGGCATCTTTCTTTTCAACACGCAATTGAAAATTGCCCGATACATTAGCACTCGTCCCGTTTTTCGTTCCTTTAATATTGATACTTGCTCCTGTTACCGGCTGGTTAGTCTGCGCATCCAGCACCACGCCTTTCATATTTACCGGAATAACAGCTTCAACCGGATCTAATACTGAGCTTGTCCATCCAACAACCAAAGGTTTTTCGCAGATAGTAGTTTTAACCGGCGGCTTTTTGATCTGCGGCTTGCCCTGCGCATATGATTTAGTCATGAGAAACGTAGCCAGGATCAAATTCCACACATACATCCACGTAACCCGTTTAGGGTTTGGGGCTGCTGTTATTTCCTTATTCAACTGATCGTTCGAGAACCGCCCACAGGTATGCTGAGACGCTTGGGAAAAATAATTAAGCAGCTCGTCATCTGTCATTCTGCTAAAATCAATTACTGTTTTCTGGCAGGAACCACAAAAGCGACCTTGCTCAGTGGGCGTCATGTGCTGCCAGTTTTCATGACAGGGTTTGGGTATGTTCAGGAGTAAAGATTTGGGCATACAGCAAGTATTTATCAGTAAGATGTAGCCGCTCAAAAAATTACACACGGCGGCTCAAAAAATATTAATTTTAACCGCCGGTGGCATTCATAAAGAACATACCAACCAATGAGTTACCAGATAAAGAGCTGGTTAACCTGTATCGTACCTCCAGGGATATGGAGGTGCTGGCAGTTCTTTTTCAACGGTATATGGACCTCCTGTACGGCGTTTGCCTGAAATACCTGAAGCAGCCTGAGACAGCCAAGGATGCTGTTATGCAAATTTTTGAGGAGCTGGTTGCTAAATTGCCCAAGCATGAGGTTGACAATTTTAAAAGCTGGCTGTATACCCTGGCTAAAAACTACTGCCTCATGCAGTTACGTACACCAAAAAACCTGAAAACAACAGAATTTAATCCAGACAGTATGCAATTAGAAGAAGAAATGCATCTGAATGGCATACAGCTGAAGGAAGAAAACCTTCAAAAGCTGGAACGTTGTTTGGAAACCTTATCAATAGAGCAAAAGAAGTCGGTGGAATTGTTCTACCTGCAAAATAAATGTTATAAAGAAATTGCTGAGGAAACCGGTATTGAATGGAATAAAGTTCGCAGCTTTATACAGAACGGCCGGCGCAATTTGAAAATTTGTATGGAAAAGACGCAACTGACAGCATACAATGAGCGATCATAAGGAACATATCACCCATTATTCGGCAGCAGATATCCAGCGCTATGTGCAGGGGAAATTATCTGCCCGGGAAATGCACGCCATGGAAAAAGCGGCGCTGGATGATCCGTTCCTGGCCGATGCCATGGAAGGTATGCAACAGGCTTTTGCCGAACACGATGAAAGCCTGGTTACCGGTCAGCAGCAACAATTACAACAACAATTTCAGGCCCGAACAGCCCCTGCCACCAAAGTAGTGGCGCTTAAGCCATTCCGGTACTGGCAGGCAGTTGCAGCCGCTGTAGTGGTGATTATAACCGGCGTATGGATCTATAGCCTGCTGAATGATTTCTCTTCAGAAAATAATGAACGGGTAATTGCCAAAACAGAAGAGAAGAAAGCACCAGCCCAGGAACCTGCGCCTGTTGTAGAAGAAAGAAAAGAATTGTCACGGAGTACCGATTCAACACCGGCAAAATCCGTTGAAGCAAATGTAAAAAAAGCCGAAACGCCAACCCATGGTTACCGCGATGAACAGGCTAACGCCCCCGTTATGGCTCAGGAAAAAGCGCCGGTAACAGCGCCCGCCGCACCTGTACAAAAGGAAGTCACTTTATCACGTTCACTACCTGCGGATACGGCTAATATGGGCGTTTCCCATTGGGGAAAAATGAAAGAAACCGACAAAGACGCAGCTGTTGCAAAACAGGAAACCGCCGCCCCACCGGTGGCTTCAGCGACTAACCCGGAATTTAAAAAAGCCAGAAAAGAGTCGGCATATAATAATAACGTGTTCAGAGACCGGGAAACAGAACTGATTACAATCCCCAAAAACAACAGCCCTAAAAAAGCTGTAAGTAACAGCGATGATCTTTCTGGTGTTATCAAAGGCAAGGTAACCGATCAAAACAATAATCCTATTGCCAATGCATACGTGCAGATAACAAAAAACAATAATAATTTTATTACTGATAAAACCGGCTTCTTTAAAATACCGGCATCCGATTCGGTAGTGGATGTGGCAGTTAATGTAACAGGTTATGGCACCCAAAACTTCCGGTTGGAAAACAATGCCACCATGAACCAGTTACAATTACAACCGGCCAATGCAGCAATTGCCGCCAATGATGAAACTTATAAAACTGATAGATATCAGGCTGCCATTGCCAATAAATTGCCCAACTATATTGTACATGATGCGGAACCTATAGGCGGCTGGGTGGCTTTTGATCAATACCTCGAAAAAAACAAAAAGCCAATCTTTAATAATAGCTCTTCAGTTGGGCAGGTAATTGTTTCTTTTGAAGTAAATAAAAAGGGAGAATTATCCGGATTTAAAGTTGAACAATCACTCTCTAAAGCCTACGACGACGAGGCCACCCGGCTTATTATGCAGGGACCCGGCTGGAAATTATTGAAAAAAGTACGCAAAGCAAGGGTAACGGTGATCGTGCGATTTTAATGCCCCGTTCATCCAACATTCTGCCTGTATATTTCGATTATAGCTTACTTTCGCGCAAATTCATGAATGATGAAAAAGACATGTTTGATTGTATGTTTGCTTGCATTCACTATTGCTACTAAAGCACAATTAAAAACACCCGCTCCTTCGAGCACACAAACCATTAAGCAGGATTTTGGCCTTGGTTCTATTGAATTGTCGTACAGCCGCCCCGGTATGAAAGGCCGCAAAGTATTTGGCGACCTGGTGCCTTTTGGCAAAGTATGGCGTACCGGTGCCAACGGCGCTACCACCCTTACTTTTGCTGATGAAGTATCAATATGTGGTCAAAAAATTCCAGCTGGCAAATATGGTTTATTAACTATTCCCGAAAAAAGCTCGTGGACCATCATCATCACCAAACAACTGGATGTAACCTCACCCGCTGCCTACAAACAGGAAAATGACATAGTGCGTGTGCAGGCTAAACCTATGGCAGTAAAAGATAAAGCGGAAACCTTTACCATGCAATTTGCGAATGTAAAGGCAAGCAGCATTGAATTGCATATGATGTGGGATCAAACAGAAGTATCCCTGCCTATCACTACTGATATCGACACCAGGGTAATGGCTCAGATCAACGAAGCAATGAAAGCACCAGATGCTAAAACTCCTTACTTCGCTGCCGCCATGTATTACATGGATAATGGTAAAGACCTGAACAAGGCTTTGGAGTGGTTCAATAAAGCTGCAGAACAGAATCCCAAAGGATTTTATATTTTTCACCAAAAGGCTAATTGCCTTGCCAAACTGGGCAAAAAGCAGGAAGCTATTGAAACCGCCAACAAATCAATTGAACTGGCCAAAGAAGCCAAAAACGATGATTATGTAGCCCTGAATGAAAAATTACTGACTACGCTTAAGTAATTACTTTTCATACTTTTATATGGGTCGTTCTGAAAAGGGCGGCCCATTTTTTTGGCTGGAACCAAACAATGTTCTAAATTACGTAATCAATTACATAATTAGTTAAACAATGGACTTTTATAACACTGTAGGCAAAATGGCGCTTGGCAGCCGGTTACGCCGGTTAAGTGAGCAGATCACCGAGGATGCTGGCCAGGTTTACAAAATGTACAATGTAACCTTACAACCTAAATGGTTCCCGGTTTTTCATGCTTTATCACAGGGCACCGATAAAACCATTACCGCCATTGCAGAGGAGATCGGCCACTCACACCCATCGGTAAGTACTATTATCAGGGAAATGGTAAAACAAGGGATTGTTGTTGAAAAAAAGGACAAGCAGGACGGCCGTAAAAACGTGGTGGGTCTTTCAAAAAAAGGAAAAGAGATCGTAAAGGACATTACCCCGCAATACCAGGATGTAACCGCCGCCATTGAAGATGCGTTATCCCAAACCCACTACGACCTTTGGAAAGCTATTGAAGAATGGGAATTCTTATTAAACCAGAAATCATTATTACGCAGGGTGCAGGAACAAAAAAAGCTGCGCGAAAGCCGTAATGTACAGATCGTGGATTACACTCCCGCTTACCAGGAAGCTTTCAAACAACTGAATGAGGAATGGATCTCGAAGTACTTTAAAATGGAAGCGGCGGACCATAAAGCGCTCGACAATCCACAAAAAAATATTATTGACAAAGGCGGCTACATATTCGTAGCCTTGTATAACAACGAACCCGTTGGAGTTTGTGCCCTCATGAAAATGGATGATCCCGATTATGAATTTGAGATGGCCAAGATGGCGGTATCGCCGGCTGCACAAGGCAAAAGTATTGGCTGGTTACTGGGTAAAGCAGTTGCCGAAAAAGCGAAATCATTGGGTGCTAAAAAGCTGTACCTCGAAAGCAATACCATTTTGCAACCTGCTATCAGTCTCTATTATAAATTAGGGTTTCAGAAAGTGGTAAGAAGGGCAACGCCTTATGAGCGGTGTAATATTCAGATGGAGTTGGTTTTATAGTTTTTAGTTCCAGGTTTCAGGATACCAGTTACCCGTTTCCCGGTTTTCGCGTTCAGCGTTAAGCCTTCAGCTTTCAGCTGTATTTTGCTTGCAGCTTACAGCTTGAGGCTTGATGCTTGCAGCTGTTTTTTCTTTTGCGCAAAGAATAATACATGCGCCAGCCCAGCAAAAACTATTACGCAAACAGCGCCAACAACATTCAACCACAAAAATGAAAGCAGGTTAAAACTATACACAGTGATCACCGTTATTTCGGCCAGTATAGCGCCGGTGAAAACGGCATGTCCCCCTACCCTTTTCAAATAAAAGGCAACAAGGAAAATACCAAGGATAGTGCCGTAAAACCAGGAACCGAGGATATTCACGGCTTCAATTAAACTATTACCCAGGTTATAGCTGAACTGGGCCACTACAATACAAAACAGTCCCCAAATTAGTGCGTAGGCTTGCGACCAGCGGTATTCCTGCAAAGGGGTAGCCGTTTTCTTTGATAGGCGTTTATGAAAATCAACCATGGTACAGGATGCCAGCGCGTGTAATGCCGCTGCTATACTGCTCCACGATGCCAGAAAAATAATTGCAATGATAAGACCTACCAGTCCATTGGGTAAGTAGTCGCCTACAAACCGTAAAAAAATATAATTGGTATCATTGCCTTCGCTATCGGGAATGGTTTTCTTTACAATGTTTTGAATAGAATCACGAACCACCTGGGCCTGCTGCTGCTGTTCCTGTAACCGGGTGCGTAACTGGTCAATTACAGGCTGATCATTTTGCTGTAATGCAGTACCCAACGCTGTTACAGTTTTTCTTTTCTCATCCTGGATCTGTTGGTATTGTTTGTCGGCAGCGGCAAATTCTTTGGCATTAACGCTTTGCTGCACTGTTTTTTCCTGTGCCAGGTTAAAATAGGCCGGTGTTTTATTGAACTGGTAAAAGGCAAATAAAAAAACACCAATCAACAGAATGCCAAATTGTAAAGGCACTTTTACCAATCCGTTCATTAACAAACCGATCTTGCTTTCCTGTTCATTGCGGGCGGTTAAATAGCGCCCAACCTGGCTTTGATCGGTACCAAAATAACTCAGGGCTAAAAAGAACCCGCCTATTACGCCGCTCCAGATGTTGTATTTGTCTTTCCAGTCGAATCCTTTTTCGGTAAAACCAGAGGTAATTACATTCAACCGGCCGGCTTTACCACCAATATGTAATGCTTCTGTTATGCCTATGCCTTGCGGTAACATTTTCAGTGCCCACCAGGCGGCAATAAACATGGCTGCATATATAATAATAAACTGCAACTGCTGCGTATAGGCTACCGCTTTGGCGCCCCCGCTTACGGTGTAAATAATCAGCAGCCCGCCCATGAATAAATTGGTGAACGTAATATCCCACCCCAGCATACTGTGTAATACAATGGCCGGGGCAACAATGCTGATACCGGTTGAAATACCCCGTGATAACAGGAATAAAAATGAAGTCAACAAACGGGTCTTTACATCAAACCGTTGTTCCAGGTATTCGTAGGCAGTAAATATTTTTAGCTTGTGAAAAACGGGCACAAACGCAATACACACTACGACCATGGCAAATGGTAATCCGAAATAATATTGTACAAACCGCATTCCATCGCTGTAAGCCTGACCGGGTGCGGTTAAAAATGTGATGGAACTAGCCTGAGTGCCCATGATGCTCAACAGTACGATCCACCACGGCATTTGCCGGTCGCTTAATAAATAGCCTTCCAGATTTTTTGACGTACGGCTACGGTATACCCCATACACAATAATGAGTAATAAGGTAAATATAAGCACCGTCCAGTCTAACCCGGAAAATTTCATGCAAAATGTTTTGTGAACAAATAAAATAGAACCATCAGCAACAACAGAAACCCGATCACCAGCCAGTACCAGTAACGCCACTTACTAAACACAGGTATTTTTTCTTCGGGTAACATTTGTTATTTCTTTTTATTAGATACAACCGCTAATGCCATTATTACCAGTAAGAATCCTAAAGCGAGTCCTACCGTCATTTTTTTGATGAGCTTGCCCAATACAAGCCCTACGATAATAGCAATTATGAAAAGCCATTCACGCTTTGATAATGAAGTCATCTAAAAACCTTTCTTTTTATTTAATGCAATGATGTTGGCCAGCAACCTGTATGCGCCAGGCACACCAGCCGGCAACTCGCGAAAGAATACCAGACCGGTATATACAAATTTACCTTTACCATAATTGGCAATGATGAGGCTGCCGCTCTGTTCTTTTTCATTGGGATCGGCCATTGACAAAGGCATCTCATATGCGGCATCTGCCTGTTCGGCAAAATAAATACCTCTTTCCTGTACCCAGTTGTCAAAATCTTTTGCGGTGATCTTGTTAGGATAATTCAACACTGCATGGTCGGGTAATACGAAGTTAACGGTTGCTTTTTCATCGGTAACCCGGCTGCGTGAAATGGCAAATGGATAGGGCCCTACTTTTGAAGTTACTGAACTTATATTGTTGGCGGTATTGTATTGAACGATCAGGTTACCGCCATTCTTTACATAATCCATCAATACTTCATGTTTGCCTTCCAGGTAATCGTGCACGTTGTAAGCGCGTACGCCGGTTATCACTGCATCAAACTGCTTTAATTGAAACGGCGTGATGTCTTTTTCATCCAGAACGGTTACCTCATAACCCATTTGGCGCAATGCAATCATTACCTTATCACCCGCGCCTTCAATGTAACCGATCTTTTTGCCAACTGTTTTTATATCTATATTCAACACTTTGATGGCATCCTGATAAAAGTAGTGGATATAAGGGATATGATCGTACCGGATATTGTTCAAATTCAAGTATGCCGGTTGTTCTTCCGTTCCGTTCTTCAATTCAACAAAGGCCTGTACAAAATCAGTTTCTTTCTCTTTCAACATGCTGTTGTCGATATTGAATAAGTACTGCCGCTGCATACCGGGCAACATATTAAAATTGCTATCGGTTTTGGTGGTGTTGTTATACGTAAGCCGTTTTGAGATGCGGGCTTTGTAATCGGTAAATTTTTTATTGGCAGTAACAGTAAACTCAACCTCGGCGGCTTGTTTTTCTCCTTTTCTAAAAATGATAATGCTCGGTTCGGTAGTAACGGTTGATGAAGGAACTACTATCAACGGTTCGTACAACTCGCCTTTCACCGGGTCGGTATGTTTGTACAGCACTGGTTTGGTAAAGGAGAATGTTTGTCCGGCTATAACCATCTCAAAGCGGGCCTGGTAGGGCGCATCGTTTTGCGGTTTGCCAATCAATTGCTGGTCGTTAACAGTAAAGGAACCGTCGCCCATTTTTTGTTCAAGCCAGTATGGTTGCGAAACAGGTTTGGTGGTGAACACATAGAATGTTCTTTGCAGGGTTACATTCCGGTTCTTGTCGAGGTTCATATTTATGGTAGTATCCAGCACATCGAGATTGATCTTGTTCAATTGCATGGGCACACCCAGGCGGTTGTTGATGGTGACGCTGATCCTTACGGAATCACCTTCTACAGCCATTTCATTGCCGGTACTGGCTTCCAGCCACAGTCCGCTGCAGGCTTCTATCAGGCGCTGCAATTCTTCCATTTTCTGTTTCTTCCAGTAGCCATCTTTTAATGCCTGCAACGATTTATATAAATTCACCAGGGCAGGAACCGAGTTTTGCGGTTCTGCCAAAGAATAGTTTTTGAGAACATCATCGATCTGCGCCTCAATAGCAGCACCGCCTTCTACTTTCGACCAGCTTATATTCACGCCATCCATCAGGTCGTTTTGTGGCGCCTCTCCATCTGTTAAAGAAAAGTATTCCAGCTGGGTGCCACGGCTGCCTGATACACCAAAGCCCTGACTTTTATGCATACTGCGGCTTTCGGCAGCTATTTCGCCATAACTTTTTCCTACCAGTGCATTGTAACCACCTACATCTATTTTCAATTGCTCATTGCTGGTTGTATTGGTACCACCGCCAAAGTTGAACGTGTTCCACATAATGCGTTTTACCTTCCAGGGTTGAACGCCATATTTGAATTGTTCGGGAAAGCGATTGGGATCGGCTGCCGCCTTGAAAGCTTCGTGGGCAATTACTGCCGAAGCGGAGTGATGACCATGCCCGGCGCGACTGTCCTCAGGAAAACGGGTAATAATAATATCCGGTTGAAATTTCCGGATGATCCATACTGCATCGCTGAGCACTTTTTCTTTCCCCCATTTTTCCAATGCCTCATCGGTACTTTTACTAAATCCAAAATCAAAAGCCCGGCTAAAGAATTGTTCAGCGCCATCGGTACGGCGGGCAGCCAGTAACTCCTGGGTGCGAATTAAACCCAGGTCAATCCCCTGTTCGTCGCCAATAAGGTTTTGTCCGCCATCACCACGGGTGAGCGATAAATAGCCGGTACGGTACATTCTATCGCGGGCCAGCCAGGCCAGTAAGCGGGTATTTTCATCATCGGGGTGGGCGGCAAAGTATAGCACCGACCCTAATACCTTCAATTTTTTTAATTGCAGAAAAATATCGGCCGAAGTATAGGAAGGAGGCGTTTGAGCTGAAACAGGTAACACATACAGCAAAGCAAGCAATATCAGTAATCGCCTGGGGTAAAAATCATTCATTCGTTTAGTTTTGAGCTGAAGCAGGTGGCAAAATAACATAATGCAGATGAGTGTGCCAATCCGCTGGTAAATTTTAACACCTTAAAACAATATTAAATATTGAATACCCAATGTTGAATGTTGAAGTATTTCAAATGTTCAGATGGCTGCCCTTTCACGAGCCCACTTCAACATTCAAAATTCATTATTCAATATTCGACATTCCTACTGTCCTACCATAAATACGGCATTGCTAAACAGTAGTTTTCCATTTTCCCAAAAGCTTCTGAACAGCGGATCATCGGCCAGGTAAATCACATTGCCCTGCCCCATTTCCTGTACACCAAATAACAATCCGTCTTTCAGTTTATCTTTCAGTTTGGAGCCCACAAAACCCGCTACCTGGTTGTCTTTTCGGATCACACCTGGGTGGCCACGAAGTACAGCGCCTCGAGCAAGCTGGTCTTGCCCTGGCC
>CBIMFG010000044.1:0-10611 GCA_966243125.1 uncultured Niastella sp. | reverse complement strand
TGCGTAAAAGCTGGTAGGGTTTTCTTCATCGTCGTTCATATTGAACCCAACAGCACCACCGGCTACAATGTTGGTAGCACCGGCCTGCCGGCTGAACAATGAACTGATGTAAATATTGCGGGTATTGTTGGCAAGCGGAATAGAACCACCCGCATTAACGGTTACCCGGGGATTGAGTGTATAAAAAATATCGCCGGTGAAAGATTCCTTTGGTTTATTGAGGTGGTACCCTGAAATACCGAGGTAGTAGTTGTTATATCCATCAGTAGAACCATTGAACAGGGCGCCTACTGATACATCAAAATAACTCAGGTTTATCTGACGGTCGTTAACGGTTTCACCACTGGGGTTGGTCCAGCCACCAAACTGGTCCAGTTCATCTTCAAAGTTCAGTTTGGTACCATCGAGCCGTTTTGTATTGTAAGTACCCTGAAAACCCAAACCTATTGTATTCAATCCATCTTCATCAATACCCTTGTGGTACGAAGTAGATACAGAGATGAGGTTAGTGGATAGGATACCGTTAGCTGTTTTATCTGTCATTGCAAGCACCCCTACACCCCACGTATCAAGGTCTGACAATTTGCTGCGTAAAATGGGTGCGTCGAATGAAACAGTGGAAGTAACAAATGCTTTACTGATTGCGGGCCATTGGTCGCGGTAATTACCGGCTATGCGGAAATCGCCGTTGAATTTACCGGTTAATGCAGGGTTTAATGTAAGTGGTGAAACGAAAAATTGTGAAAAATTGGGGTCTTGTGCTACCGCAGTCTTCAGCAGGGTGCAAAGTAAGATCGCAATATAAAATTTCCTCATCCGCATATTATTCGAGTCTAATAACAAAGTACGAAAAAAAACGACAAGTCCGAGTATCTAACGGTTTAATCAGGTATTAAATTTTCGCACCCGGGCGCTTGCACAAAAATCAAAATATCTAATGTATACTTTATTTTTTTAGAAAGGGTTGGTACTTGAAAAGATAGTGCTTTTGCACTAGTGAAAGCGGATAGTATTTTTACATCTGCACCTTTGTTCCAAATGCCAGATCACCGGCATCTCCCAGTCCGGGAACAATGTAACCTTTGGCTGTCAGTTCTTCGTCAATAGCACCGCACCAGATCTTCACATTCGGTTCGCTGCGTCGCACATATTCAATACCCACCGTACAGGCAATAGCAACCACTACGTGAATTTCGCGCGGGTGTCCTTCTTCGCGCAGGTATTGAATGGTTTTTACCAGGGAAGAACCTGTTGCCAGCATGGGATCTGAAATGATCACCACCCGGTTTTCAAGCTCGGGGCAGGAAATATAATCCAGGCTTATCTCAAAGCTGCCATCCAAATTGTGTTTGCGGTAAGCCGAAATAAACGCGTTGTCGGCTTTGTCGAAGTAATTCAGCAGGCCCTGGTGCAAAGGCAGGCCGGCCCGTAAAATGGTGGCAAGCACGGGCTGTTCCTTCATTACCTTGGTAGGGGCAATGCCCAGCGGTGTTTGTACTTCTTTTTCTTCATATACCAGCTGGCGGCTGATCTCGTAGGCGGCTATTTCACCAATACGTTCCAAATTACGCCTGAACCGCATCCGGTCCGTCTGGATCTGAACATCCCGGATCTCACTGATCCAGTCACAAATCAGGGAACATTCATTACTAAGGTTAATAACCATGAGAAGAGTTTTGGATTTTGTATGGCGATATGTGAAATTTGACGGGCAAATCTATTCTAAAATATTCTTTTTTAATACCAGAAATCTACCAAACGCTATGATATATCGGGCAATTGGCATAATGAGCGGCAGTTCACTCGACGGATTGGATCTCGCTTTTGTTGAATTCCACGAAAGTAAGGGACAGTGGGAATACGAAATAAAAGCAGCAGATTGTTACTTCTACTCCGAGGAGTGGGCAAAAAAGCTGAAGGGCGCTATTCAGCTTAACGCATTGGATTATCAACTGTTGCATACAGAATATGGACATTATATCGGGAAATTGGTAAACACGTTCATTGAGCGTGAAAACTTACAGTACCAGGTACAATTGATTGCTTCTCACGGACACACTACCTTTCATGTGCCTGCCAAAAAAATGACCGGCCAATTAGGCGATGGCGCTGCCATTGCCGCCGTTACCGGTATTAACGTGGTAAGCGATCTGCGAGCCATGGATATTGCCCTGGGCGGACAAGGCGCTCCCATTGTGCCTATTGGTGAAAAATTGCTGCTGGGCAATTACACCTTTTTTCTGAACCTGGGCGGCATTGCCAATATTTCTTACAACCATCCCGATAAATACCTCGCTTTTGATGTTTGTCCGGCCAACAGGGTTATGAACATGCTGGCGAACGAAGCAGGAAAGAAATATGATGATGGCGGTCAGCTGGCTGCTTCAGGAACCCTGCATACCGGGTTACTGAAAATGTTGAACGAACTGGAGTATTACCAGATGCCCTATCCCAACTCGCTGGCCAATGATTTTGGCACCGATGTGGTATACCCATTGGTAAAAAGCAGTAACGTTTCAACAGCCGATGGGCTGCGTACCATGGTTGAACACGTAGCCATCCAGATCAGCGAACAGATAAAAGCTATGGTGGAGAAGCAACCGCCGGCTACTACAGAAATGAAATTGCTGGCAACCGGTGGTGGCGCCCATAATACTTTTTTGCTGGAGCGCTTACAGGCTGCCTTACAACCTATTGGTGTGGACGTAGTAACAACCGAAAAGAATTTGATCGACTTTAAGGAAGCGCTCATAATGGCACTGATGGGTGTTCTGCGCTGGCGCGAAGAAAACAATGTATTCGCTTCGGTTACTGGTGCTACACGCAGCAGTATAGGCGGTGCTGTTTGGATAGGGCAGGAGGCATAGTTGAGAAGTTGACAAGTTGATAGGGTTTACGAGGTTGACAAGTTAAGTTTCAGGTTACAGGTAAATTGCATTTGGTTCTTGTAACCTGAAACCTGTAACTTGTAACTCCGACTGGAAACCGGCGACCGGTAACCGGCAACGATAAACACCTTATCATGAAACGATTCCTTACTTTATCCTTTTCACTCCTGCAATTGATAGCCGCAACGGCCCAAACCACCTCCCGCGAAAAAAAGTACTTCAAACTATTAGAAAAAACTTTCAAGGAACAACAGGCCTACAACACCGTATGGTTTGTAGAACAGCGCTGGCGCCTGGCCGGTAACAGCGGTTTTAATGAAAGCATTTACCAGGTAGAAAAAATACTGCAGCAAGCCGGATATAAAAAAGAAACCAATGGCGAGGCAACGGCAACGCTTACCTACCGCATTGAAAAACGTCCCTTAAAACATCCAACCTGGGAGCCCGTTGATGCCAGTATATATATTGTTGGCGATAAAGAACCACTGTTACAATTCAAAACCAACCGCAATATGATTGCCATGTATTCGGCATCAACTTCGGCAGAAGGAGTAACGGCCGAACTGGTTTTTGTTGGCAGAGGCAGTGCCAAAGACCTGGAAGGTAAAGATGTGAAAGGAAAAATTGTGATGGCCGAAGGAGGTATTGGCGGTGTGTACAGCAATGCCATTAAGAACGGCGCCATTGGGGCCCTGGCTTATTCAATGCCCAAATACACGCAACCCACAAAATATACCAACTCCATTCAGTTCCAGGGTATCGGTTATACTGATTCTGTGAATCAAAAATGGGGCTTGCTGTTATCCTATGCCGCAAAAGAAAAACTAAAAGCTGCACTTGAAAAAGGACCGGTATCCCTGAAGGTAAAGGTGAACACAAAGATCTATGCATCGGAAGAGTTGACCATTGTTGCCGATGTGCGCGGCAAAACAAAACCCGATGAACGGTTTGTCTTCAGTGCGCATGTACAGGAGCCGGGCGCCAATGACAACGCCTCAGGTGTAGGCACACTGGCCGAAATGGCGCGTACAACAGCCGAACTGGTGCAACAAAAGAAGGTTAGCCCACAGCGCACCATTACCTTTTTATGGGGCGATGAAATTGTTTCTACCCGCCGGTATATTCAGGATGATTCCATACGGGCCAAAGGCATTAAATGGGGACTGAGCCTGGATATGGTAGGGGAGGACATTCAAAAAACCGGCGGCACTTTTCTTATTGAAAAAATGCCCGACCCTTCGGCTATCTGGACGCGTGGGAACGAGAAACATACTGAATGGGGGGGAAGCGTATTACAGGAGTCAGCCTTATTTCCGCATTACTTCAACGACCTGTTGTTAAACCGGTGTTTGTATGAAGCTACTAAAACAGGCTGGGTGGTACGCACCAATCCGTTTGAAGGTGGTAGCGATCATACGCCCTTTCTGAATGCAAAGATCCCCGGTTTGCTGATGTGGCATTTTACAGATGTGTTTTATCATACTGATGCCGACAGGCTCGACATGGTTTCGCCCATTGAAATGAAACATGTGGCCAAAAGCGCATTAACTACTGCCTATCTGCTCACAACAGCCAATGATAAAACTGCTATGGCGCTTATCAAAGACATTACCCGTAATGGATTACAACGCCTGCAAATAGAATTTGAATTAAGCAAAAAGGCTATACAGGCGGGGAGTGATAAAGTGAAAGAAACACATATCCTTGAAGTGTGGCGCAACTGGTATGTAAAGGCGTTGGCAACAGCAATCGATATTTCTTCAGAAAAAGCCGGTAAATCAGTACAACAGACCATTGAAAAAGCGCAGCAACAAATTCAACAACAAACCACAGCGTACATAAAACAGTTATAAACAAAAAGCACCGGTAAAACCGATGCTCCTGTGAAATTACTATTTAATAGTTGTATGACTGGATGAACCTGATTATTTCAATTTGCTTACAACTGTTTCTTCTACGTAAGTGTGGTTTCTGTTGATAGTATACACTTCAGTAGAGTTGTTCTTTTTAGATTTAACTGTTACGCTCAGTGCAGAGTCACCAAATTCTTCAGATTTCAACATGAATTTTTTGGTGATGTTAGCGCCTTTGAAGGTGTTAACATAAAGCACGTTACCAGCTTCGTCACGGAAAGTTACAGTTACATCATCATCTTCTGCGTTGATCAGTTCTAACTGGAAAACAGGTTGATTATCCAGGTTACCGATGAACTTCAGTTCTGTTGTATGTTTAGCTTTAGGTTCGTCGTTGTTTGCGAGTGCTACCGTTGAAACGCCTATGGTTAAAGCGATTAATGCGATACCAAAATTCCTCATTGCCTTTTTCATAATTGTAAAGTTTATATGTTATTGATCATTTACTACGTCGTGTGATGGAGATACAATCGCGTAATATGGAATTTTACAATCGTGGGAGGCAGAGACAATGCGTAGGCTAAGCGGAGGGAAGCAACGTATTTTTACGAGAAGTACACCGGCTGGTGTTGTTTGATGTGTTTCGTATTGCAAACATACAACGGATTATAGCGCCCTTAAAATCAACATATGGCTTATTTTAGGATGCGTAAGCCCATGCTGAAAAGTTAAAACCCGCTGTGGTGGCGGGTTTTACTGCAAAAAGGTCATGATGCCCAACTGTTATTCATGTGAATAACTGCCTGTTTTTTCCGGATCTTCATTTTCCTGTGCTAAATGCCTAAAACTGATTTAAGCCTGGCATATCCGGTTTTGCTTACCGGAACCTGGGCGCCTGTTTTTAACTGAGCCAGGTAACTTTCTTTTTCATAAGGATCAATACGGGTAACCAGCTGCACATTCACCATATATGAGCGGTGGGTGCGTACAAACTGATCGGGGTTCAATACTTTTTCAAAGTGCCCCATGGTTTTATTTTTCAGGAAGGCCCCTTCTTTAGTGTGGATCTTTACATAATCATCCGCCGCCTCCAGGTAATGTACTTCATCAATAGGAATGATCTTTATTTTATTACCGGTCTTTACCACAATACGCTGGTTTTGTTGCGGGCCTTGTGCCACAGCATCCAACAGGTCGCGGGTATTGTTAGCAGCTCCGGCGGTATCGCGTTCGGTTAACCGCTCAATGGCCTTGTCAAAACGTTCCTGACTAAAGGGTTTTAACAGGTAATCTACTGCATGGCTTTCAAAGGCTTTTATCGCATATTCATCAAAAGCAGTGGTGAATATTACGGCCGGTGGTTGTTCAACCAGTTCCAGCATTTCAAACCCATTTATCTTGGGCATTTGAATATCCAGGAAAATTACATCGGGCTGGTGTTGCATTATTGCTTTGATGCCTTCAAAGCCATCATTACATTCCTGCATTACCGTAATAGAAGGATGGTTTTGCAGGTATTCTTTTACAACCATACGGGCCAGTGGTTCATCATCTACAATAATGGCTTTTTTCATCTTCTATATTCTTTTTCTAGTGTTAGTATAAAGTTTGTGTTCTGTGGTTATGGCTGCGGAATTTTTATAACAGTGGTAAACTGATTTTCCATGTGGCTTGTGTGCAGCAGATCGTTCCGTGCAAATAATAAATACAATCTTCGTTGAACGGAACTTAAACCAAAACCTGTTCCCTGTTTGGGCGATGAGGTTTCCGGATCAAAAGGATTTTTAATAATGATCACCAGGTAATTGTCTTTCTGCATAGCAGTAATGCTGATAGTCACCGTATCAGTAGTGTCGTACAACCCGAACTTGATGGCGTTTTCAACAAGCGGTTGTAACAGCATACTGGGCAATTGCAGTTTGTCACAGGTTTCACTGTGAACGCTGGTATTCAGCCGATGACCAAACCTAACTTTTTCAATATCCAGGTACAGTTGCAGATGTTGCAATTCATCTTCCAGGCTTATCCACTGATTATCTTCTTTCTTCAAGGTGCCTCTTAAAAAATCTGACAACTGTTGTATCATTTTACGCGCCTGTGCCGGTTGAATGGTTATCAGGGCGCTGATTGAATTCAGGCTGTTGAATAAAAAGTGAGGTTGTAACTGTTGCCGCAGTTTGTACAACTCCGCTTCACGGGCCAGCTTCTCTGCATCTGTTTTACGATGCTCACTTTCTTTTTGTTCTTCCAGGGTATAGAACAATTCACTGATCAGGGCAACAATCAAAGTGATGAGTATAGTAATGTAAAAGCGAATGGGCATAAACCGGTCAAGGAACTGGAAGTATTCCTTTTCATTGGGATAAATGTTTATCATGGCATATTTCACAATCGCCGTCAGTAACCAGGCTTTTACGCCACAAACGATAATGAGATAAATATACTTTCCCTTTTTAGGCCGGTAATACTTAAGGTTATTAATGATAAGGACGGTGATGGCCGCTAACAAAAGGTTGCTCACCAGGCTGTCCATCATGGCTATTTTGCCGGGCAGTCCCCAATCCTGTAATAGCTTCACCTGCATCAGCGACCAGGCAAGCCAGGCTGCTGCAAATATGAGTTTGTTCTTAAATGTACCAAGTGGTGATATGGCCAAAGTTTAAATGTTTCAGGTTACAAGTTACAGGTTTCAGGTTTTTGCCGCGCCTTGCGGGGTCGCGTTCAGCGTTTGGCGTTCAGCATTGCGCGTTAAAATAACTGTAAATACTTGTGCGTATTGGCGGCTTTAATATGAGCGGCCTTTTTATTTACCAGGTCAATATACGAACCCGCATTATCGGTTTCCTGTATGCGTGAATACAATTCAGCACCATCAATAAGCGCAGATATTTTATACAATTCGCATACATTCACAAACTGCCAGGTTACCAGTTTTTGTTGTTGGTTCAGGAACATTTCCTGTTCCTGCTCACCTATAGCTTTTGCTTTATCAAATGCCTCGTTTTCGTCAGCAGCCTGTATCAGTCGTAACTGCTCGTCAAATTGTGCGGTGTGATCACCTTCTCCACAAACGATCCGGTATACTATTTTTGCCAGAAACCAGTTCATATCATAGATTTTTAATGGTTGGGAGGAATCGGTTTTGTTAATAGCTTTTTATTTCAAGACCACCGAAGAAAGTAGTACCGTTTAAAACAAGTACTTTATTCTCGTCGTAATGGGCCTGTGGTGGTCGCTTATCTTCAATGCCGCCAAATATGGCGATCATTTCGGAGCGAATTTGCCAGTGGGGCGGTATAATTAGTTTGGCGCCACTGAATATCTGGGTCATCTCGATGGTTATTTGTCCATTAAAATCGGCCTGGGTTAAATTTATTTCCACACCGCCGAAGATGGATACCACATCGCCACCTTTGAAGTTTTTTGAATACACCCGCTTTTTTATATTACCAAAAACGGTTACTGCTTCAACCCAGTTATCATAACCACCTTGTTGATTTGGAATAGCGGTATTTTCAGGGTTTGGGTTTTCTGACTGCGGGTTAGTTTGAAAATTTTCAGGTTGTGGCGTGTATTGGTGAACCTGGTTATGGGTCCAGTTTTGCCATTCAGCCCGGCGCCATTCCTTTCTCTCGGCCCAGTTCTTCCAATCTTCATTACTCCAACCTTCTTTTTCCTTCGTTTCTCTGAACTTTTCCCAGCGATCGTGCCACCTGCGGTGACGGCGGGGAGCAACAATGATGATAAATCCTAAAACTATTATGAGTACCGGCCAAAGGAACATATAGATGCTCATGTTGGGCCAGATCTTTTGCAGCAGGAATACAGTACCTACACCTGAAATAACCACCCAACCCGGATCGCGAAAGGCATTACCGGCGCCAGCCAGCAACCCAAATGCAATGATGATCATGGGCCAGGTAAACATCCATTCAGGGAAGGGAACGCCAAAGGCTCGTGCCAATAACAAGCTACCCACGCACATTAACAGCAAACCAGCCAGCACACTACCGCTTCTTTTACGTTTTCTCAGAAAGGCCTTTCTGTTTTCTCTTCTAAAGGCTCTCTGCTGGTCTCTGAGTGATTTGTCGCGCATTGATTAATAATTTTACACAAAGCTATTCCGCGCAGGCTCACCAGGCAAGCGCAGGCCGACAGGGGGAAGGCATATGTCGGTAAAACCGGTGAAATTACCGGTGAAAGTCGCCGGGAAATAAAAAATGAGGAATCAGAAATGTGAAATGAAGAAGGGAGATACGGAATGTCCAATGTTAAATGTCCAATATTGAATGTTGAAGGGAAGGCAGGAATGTATTGCTCCCCTCCATTGGAAAGCCTGTCCCGCTCTGCGGGAGGCCAGGGGCGCTGCTGTGCTGCGGTGTATTGCTTTCAGCTTTAGGCTTATGGCTTTCAGCTGTATTACTTCCGCGCGGAAGTGTATTGCTTGCGACTTGCAGCTTGTGGCTTGAAACTGTATTAGTTACTTTCCTTACCGTTTGATTGAGTTAGTTCATTAATACTCCGTGATAACTTACTCCTGATGCGGCTAAGGGTTTCCAAGGTCATACCCAGATAAGATGCAATGAATTTCAGGGGAACCCGGTTCAGCAGATCGCTTTTAGTAGCAATAAAATGTTTGTATTTGGAAGTGGCTTCCATCAGGCGGGCTATAAAGGCCCTTTCTTCTGCATCCCGATAATATTTCTCCAGAATTTTTCTGCCAACAATATTGGCTTCAGGAAAATTATCATATAAATACTGCAGATCCTCAAAGCTCAGCGTCGATAATTCACAATCTTCCAGCGCCTGAATATTTTCGCGTGCAGGTTGCTGTAGGCCAAAACTGGTAATACAGGTGGCCAGTTCCTGTTCACCCGAGATCCAGGTGGTGATCTCTTTTTTGTCTTCTTTTATGTAACTGCGTAGAATACCTTTTCTGATCAGGTATACATTACTGCAAATGGCCCCAGCGGAAACCAGTATTTCACCCTTGTTCAATTGACTGGTATACGCTTTCTGATTAATGAACGCCTGAGCCTCATTACTAACCGGGTGTACGTTTTTTACAAATAAAGTGAAGGGAGATTCAGGAATTACAGTTTTAGATAACCATTGTTCCACTCCTTGCGTCGGGTTTACTATTGTTGTCGGCATCACGTAAGGTTTTTGGTTCCAGAATTGGTGTACGGCTTAACCCTTTTAAGCTTCAGAGGAAAGGCGCAGGTAGCAGGTAAAAGTAATGGTGCTTCTAAAGATATAAAGAAAATTTTAGTAAAACAGTATTTATACGGTGAAGTTTTGGATAAGTTATTTCAACCGGCAGCCTGTTCTTGCACAAATAAAAATAATTTGGCCATTCTAGCTTGTTTAAATAAATTGTATAAAATTTAAACAACTGAATTCGTTCTCTATTTCCCAGCTGCAGCAGTTTTCAGGCATAAAGGCCCATACCATCCGAATTTGGGAGCAGCGGTATAATGCCTTACAGCCAAACCGTAGTGAAGGTAATACCCGGTACTACAGTTCAGAACAGTTAAGACGCCTGTTAAACATTGTAAGCCTGTTGAATGAAGACAATAAGGTGTCGGAATTATGCACCCTGTCTGATGAAAAACTGAACCGGTTGATTGAGAAACAAGCCACTCAGGTGCAGGTAGTAGTGCCTGAGTTTGAATTCTATATTTTGCAGATCGTTGCTGCTGCGCTTGAATACAACGAGGTACGTTTTGATAAAGTGTTTTCCAACGCCGTGTTGCGCTATGGCTGGAAGGATACGTATATAAATATTATTTATCCTTCATTGAACAGGTTGAGTTTGATGTGGTCAACCAGTGTACTGGCCCCTGCCCAGGAACATTTTATAACCGGGC
>CBIMFG010000043.1:0-10616 GCA_966243125.1 uncultured Niastella sp. | reverse complement strand
CACCAGGATGCGCAGGGATGGTTTCTTTTCCAGGGCTTTTATCAGGTTGATATTAGCCTGTTTAAATTGTTCAATACCTATTTTAGGCGAAATGGATGAAACAACCACATCGGCATCTTTTAATAATTCCTGTAATTCACTCTCATTCAGGATATCGCCCTTTGTAATGCTTAATTTTGCGTTTGATACGCTCAGTTTGCCGGGATCACGTTGTACTGAATTTACTGAATAGCCTTTCTGTAATGCTTCTGTTAAAATGCGCTGGCCAATATTGCCGCTTCCGCCGATCAATAAAATTTTCATAATTTTCAATTTGAAGTTACTTTTGTATTGGTTAGTATCAAAAAGTGACCAAAGGTATATTCATTGGTATTTTCAAACAATAAGGCACGGCGTTGATACCTGGTTTCAAAAAGGAAACTGTTGTTGAACATCAACTATATAACATGGAAAAAAAGTTTAGAAAATTTTCTGGAACTGATAAATGTCCGGTGCGTACCGTGCTCGACCGCCTGGGCGATAAATGGTCGGTGCTGGTAATATTACTGTTGGGTAAAAAAGGACCGGTGCGGTTCAGCAATATAAAAAATGAGATTGGCGATGTATCGCAAAAAATGCTCACCATAACGTTGAAAACGCTGGAGGCGGATGGTATTGTAAGCCGGCAGATATTTGCCGAGGTGCCGTTGCGGGTTGAATATCGCTTAACGGAGCGTGGGGAGACCCTGTTGCCGCATATTCAGCAATTGACTGAATGGGCTGATCAAAACATGCGGCATATTCTGAAGGATCGGAAACAGTATGTTGCGTAATCAGGAACTACCTTAAAAAAATCCATCCTTTTCATAAAAACTGCTATTCCTTTAGCCAGCTGCGATTGCGACATTTGGCTTCATGAAGAACGTTTGCCTGCTACTGCTAAGTGTGGTAGCCTTTTCCGCTACTGCACAGCATATTCAACGTACTGCGGATAGCCTGATTGTTTACAATGACCATTGTAAGGTTGTTGTTGACAGGCATACAGGAAAAATCCATTACCGCTTTATCTCCGGCGCTCAATTGCAGAACACCACTGCTTATATTGAAGACACACAAACCGGCCTGTTTGAGTCAGATCAGTTTTCTCAACATACAATTACCACCGCTGCTGTAGCTGATCTGCACGGTAAGGGCACGCTGATAAAGCTCACACATACCGCGGCCAATAAACCGCTGCAACTGGTACAATATATACAGGTATACGAAACGCGCCCCTTTATACTCGTAAGTGCACGGGCCATTGGTAACAATACGAAAATAGCGACGCGTAATTTTTCGCCGCTCACGGTGCTGCCGGCGAAACAGGGCAAATGTATTTTTCCCGGTAAGCGCACTTTATTTACTGATTACCCTTTTGATAATGACAGTTGGGTGGATGTGATTGCCCAATCCTGGCCATTACATGGTAAATCGGTTTCGGGCATGAGTTATGAGCTGGCGTCGGTGTACGACGATACCAGTATGCAGGGCTTTGTAGTAGGCAGTGTTGTGCACGATTTCTGGAAAACCGGCATTCGGTATGGCTCAGGTATAAAACAAGGCGTTTTGGATTCCCTGGTTGTATTTGGCGGTGTGGCTACCAAAGACAATCCGGCGCTTCCTGACTCATATGGCGGAAAAGACGGTACCCATGATTATATGACTCATGGCGCTCAGGTGGGCGATACGGTTTTTTCACCCGTGCTCTATCTCTCGGCCTCAACCGATGTACGGAAAGACCTCGCCGGTTTTGGCGCCGTTGTAAAAAAGACGGTTGGTGCACAAACCTGGTCGCAACCCGTACCCGTATACTGGAACAGTTATCCGGTAGAAGGCGTGTTGGGCTATACCAAAAAAATGATGCCCGATGATGTGCGTACAGTTTCCGGGTTTATTCATTCTTTAGATAACCTGAATAAATATGCCAAACCCGTATTAAGCATCGACTCGTATGACCAGGGTGTTTTTTCCACCGATGCATTAAAAGCAATAAGCTACCTGGGCGAACAGCAGGGGCAACAGCTGGGTTTTTATTTTATTCCCTTTGCCTTATGGACCTGGAAGAACAATATCGACAGCGCTACGCTTATAGGCACCAACCATGCGCTGCGAAACGTGATCCTGCGCGATAGCAGTGGTAAATACATTCCTTACAAAGACGGCAATTGGGGCGCGTTTCCCATTGATGTTACGCACCCCGCCACGCGCGAATACATCGTTGGCCAACTGGTAAAAGCAAAAGCCATTCATGCAAAGTTTTTAAAGATAGATTTTTTAACGGCCGGTGCGTTGGAGTCAGCCACCCGGTATAACCCCGCTATTCGCTCAGGCCTGCAGGCGTATAATTACGGCATGCAACTGGTGAAGCATTTGTGTGATTCTATTCTGGGGCCTGATATCTTTATCAGCCAGGCAATTTCGCCCTTGTTCCCGCACCAGTATGCGCACACGCGTTTTCTCTCAACAGATGTATATTCTCATTTACGCAACGATTTGCCGGGTTTTCCAAATTTTGGCAGTACCTGCGCATCGTTGATCAGCGCCACGCATTTCTGGTGGACGCAAGGCAGCCTGTGGCCTTATACCAATCTGGATGTGGTGGTGATGAACAAGTTTCAGGACAATAGCGCCATTACCGAACAGGACGTAAAAGTAAGATTGTATGCCATGATGGTAATGGGTAGCCTGCTGGGCGATGGAAGTGACTACCGGAATGAAGCCGATGCCAGCCGCGCAAAAAAATATTTGAACAACCCCGCGTTGTGCGAATATTTCAGCCGGCCCAAAGCATTTACACCCTTGCGTTTTCCCGAAGGACAAAGCCAGGCACAACAACTGGCTTATTACCTGCCCGGCGATACGCTCATGATGGCGGCCTTCAATTTTGATTTGAATGAAAACTATACGGCTACATTCAATCAAGAACAATTGCATTGGAAGAACGAGGCGTATGAGTTACAGGATTTTTTAACAGGCAAGGTTATCGGTCGTATTGAGAAAGGGCGGAAGGAGTATAGTGTAACTGTATCTGCAAGAGATGCGGTGATGGTGAAATGCGTTCCGGTAAAGGGTTGACCAGTTGATCAGTTGATCAGTTGACCAGTTGGCCAGTTAACCAGTTAACCAGTTAACCAGTAATACAAAGAACAAAGAACATAGAACAAAGAACATAGAACAAAGAACCTAGAATGAAAGTAGAACTAACAAATTGGCCTAAAGATTCAACAGACGGAATTAAACAGATAACACTTTGCAATGGCAGTATGACCGTAGAGCTTACAAACATCGGTTGCGCTATAACCGCTTTATATACGCCTGATAAAAATGGCGTGCAAGCCAATATTGTGGCCGGGTTCAGCGATCTGCATTTATACAAAGAAAATCCCGATTATTTCGGGTGCGTGGTGGGGCGTTTCACCAATCGCATCACCAATGGGAAATTTGAATTAAATGGAACCAGCTATCAGCTAACCATCAATAACGGAAATAATCACCTGCATGGTGGTTGGGTAGGTTTCAATAAAAAGTTGTGGGCAGTGCAGGAGGTGATTGAAGCTGAAAATGAATGCGGTGTTGTGTTTGCTGCCAGCAGCGCGCATGAAGAAGAAGGCTATCCTGGTAATCTTTCTATTACGGTAACCTATTTGTTGAGCCGCGATAACCGGTTGCACATTTTATATAAAGCAGAAACCGATAAAAGCACGCCCATCAGTTTAACCAATCACAGCTATTTTAATTTAACTGGTTTTACCAAACCGGTCATCTATGATCATTTGCTGAGTGTATCCGCATGGGAGTATACCGCCAAGTCGGGCAATAATACCGCTACCGGTGAAATAGTACCCGTTGCCGGAACGCCGCTTGATTTTAGAATGCCGAAGCGCATCGGAAACGACATAAACGAACTAACAGTGGATAAAGGTTATGATCACAATTTTATTCTTAAAAGAACCAACAGCCAGGAAATAATAAAAGCAGCCATAATGAGTGAACCAACAAGCGGGCGCATGATAACAGTGTATACCAATAAGCCGGCCATGCAATTGTATACAGGCAATTTCTGGAGTGGCCTGGTGACCGGGCAGCAAAACATTCCCTATGAAAAACACGGTGGGGTGGCGTTGGAAACCCAGGCATTTCCTGATAGCCCCAACCATCCCCATTTTCCTAATTCAATATTGCATCCGGGTCAGTTGTATCAATCGACTACTATCTATGAATTTGGGTTAGTAGGTGAAGGGTGAAGGGAGAAGGGTGAAGGTAATTGCCGCGTTTTGAATCTTATAATTAATCGCGAGGTTTACTTTTAAAGCACTTTCATCTTTCGTCTTTCACCCTTCACCATCATCAAAAAATCCATCTATTTCATAAGAACAGCTATTCTATAACCTAAAGCATCTATTTAATTTGCATCTGATTGCTTTCTAAACTACTGCTTGCGTATGAAGAAAAATTTGACCAGACCTTCCCGTCCTGCGGGAAAAATAACCATTTACATAAGCGTGCTGCTCTTGCTCCTATGCACGCAAAAAGTCCATGCACAGGAAAAAACAATGACCATCATAGGCGTTGTACTGGACTCTGCCGGACATAAACTCGAAAGCGCCAACGTGGTATCTGCCAGCGGCCGTGGCGGTGGTACCTCCACCGATGCAAACGGACGTTTTGTAATTGATGTCGTCTTGGGCGACAGCCTCATTATTTCCTACACCGGTTTTACCAATTATATCCTTCGCGTGGAGCCGTTTAAAGTGCAATACACCATTGCGCTGAAGGCCGCAGGTTATGTTTCCGATGATGTAGTGGTAGTGGCCTATGGTAAAAAACAAAGAAAGGAAGCTGTGGTTGGTTCTGTAACCAGCATTAAACCCGGTGACCTGAAGATCCCTGCCAGTAACTTAACCACGGCATTGGCCGGTCAGGCTGCGGGGATCATTGCTTACCAGCGCAGCGGTCAGCCGGGGCAGGACAATGCCTCTTTCTTTATTCGTGGTGTTACCACGTTTGGTTATAAGAAAGACCCATTGATCCTTATCGATAACGTAGAGCTTTCTGCCAACGACCTCGCGCGTTTGCAGGTGGATGATATTGCCAGCTTTTCTATTTTAAAAGATGCAAGCGCTACTGCCTTGTATGGCGCCCGTGGCGCCAATGGCGTAATTCTCGTTACCACCAAGGAAGGAAAGGTGGGTAAGCCCAAGATCAATATCCGCCTGGAGAATTCTTCTTCCCAATCGGCCCGCACGCTGCAACTGGCCGATCCCATGACGTATATGTCGTTGTACAACGAAGCCACCGTGAGCCGTACGCCCAATCAGCCATTGCCATTCAACCCCGATAAAATTGCCGGTACCCAAGCTGTCATTAACCAGGAACCCGGCAGCAACAAGTATGCATACCCTGCGGTGGATTGGCTTAACCTGTTGTTCAAAAAGCGAACGTCTACCCAACGCGGCGATCTAAGTGTGAGCGGGGGTGGGGGCGTAGCCCGCTATTACATCGCCGGTTCCTATAACCTCGATAATGGCATTTTGCAGCGCGACAAGTCCAACAACAATAACAACAATGTAAAGTTTGAGAACTACCAGCTGCGTTCCAATATCAATATCAATTTAACGCGGTCAACAGAACTGGTGTTGCGCCTGTCGGGCAATTTCAGTGAATACAATGGCCCGCTTACTGCCGATGGCGGCTTTTCCACCGATCTGTATAATATAGCTATTCATACCAGTCCCGTATTGTTCCCGGCTTATTATGAACCCGATTCAGCCAATCAAAAAACACAACATATCCTTTTTGGTAATGCCGGTACCAACAACAACATTATGTACAACAACCCGTATGCTTTGATGTTACGGGGGCATAAGAACTCTTCAGAGTCGCGAATGTCGGCGCAGCTGGAACTGAATCAACGGTTGAGTGGCATAATTCCCGGGTTGAATTTTCATGCCATCTTCAATACCAACCGCTATTCTTATTTTGAGTCTTCATCAGCCTATAATCCTTTCTATTATAACATTGGCAGTTACGACAAAAAGAACGATGTATATACCCTGGCCTGGTTAAATCCGGCGCCCGGTGCTGCTACGGAATATCTGGGCTATTCTCCCGGCAAAACGTACATCAACACGTTTATATACCTGCAGGGCGCGTTGGATTACAACACCAAAATAGGCGACAACGATCTCAGCGCCTCCCTGGTAGGTACACGGCAGCAAAGAGTATACGCCAATGCCGAAACGCTGGTAGGCGCCTTGCCTTACCGCAACCTGGGCCTGGCTGGCCGCGCTACGTATGCGTTCAAAAGAAAATATTTTCTGGAGTTTAACTTTGGTTACAATGGTTCTGAACGGTTCTCCCAAAAACATCGCTATGGTTTCTTTCCCACCATCGGCGCCTCATATGTATTGTCGGGCGAACCTTACTGGGAATCGTTGCTGAATGTAGTAAGCAAAGCGAAGGTGCGCATCAGCCATGGCCTGGTGGGTAATGATGAAATTGGTTCGCAACGCTTTTTTTATATTTCTGATGTAAACCTGAAAGGTCAACCAGATGGTTATACCCGAGCCAGCTTTGGCACCAATGGCGGTTATACCCGCGACGGGGTTATTATCAACAATTATCCCAATGAAGATATTACGTGGGAAACATCCCGGCAAACCAACCTGGCGTTGGAGCTTACCGTGTTAAAGAACATCAACATTGTAGCGGAAGTATACCAGAACCATCGCTACAACATTCTGCAACAACGCAGTTATATTCCCACCACCGCTGGTTTGGAAGCGCCTATGAGCGCCAACCTTGGGCAGGCCGATTCAAGAGGCGTTGATTTGTCGCTCGATTATAAACAAAATTTCCGCAGTGGCTTATGGGCTTCAGTAAGAGGCAACCTTACCCTGGCTACCAGCAAGTATACATTTTATGAAGAGCCCAGTTATCCCGAACCCTGGCGCTATACCACCGGTCAGCCGTTGAACCGCGGCTATGGCTATGTGGCCGAGCGGTTGTTTGTTGACGATGTGGAAGTGCGCAGCTCACCTACACAGATCTTTTCTTCAACCAGCGCTGCGCCCCGTGGCGGCGACCTCAAGTACCGCGACATGAACAATGATGGAAAAATAGATGTGCTGGATATGGTGTATCTGGGTTATCCGCAGGTGCCTGAGGTGGTATATGGTTTTGGTTTTTCAACCGGCTTTAAAAACTTCGATCTCTCCGGTTTCTTTCAGGGACAGGCCCGCGTGTCGTTCTTTATGGACCCAAACAGGATCAGTCCGTTTATTCCCAGTCCCGACAAATACGTATATGGCAATACACAGGTGTTAAAAGCATTTGCCGATGATCACTGGAGCGACGATAACCACAACCTGTATGCTTTGTATCCGCGCCTGGGCACCACCACCAATAATATCAACAACACCCTGCAGCCAAGCACCTGGTGGTTACGCAATGGGGCCTTTATGCGGTTGAAATCAGTGGAGCTGGGTTATACCATACCAAGAAAGATGTTACAGAACCTGAAGATCGAAAACATTCGCCTCTACTTTAACGGGTTGAATCTGCTTACCTGGAGCTCCTTTAAATTATGGGATCCTGAACTGGGTGGCAATGGCTTTAGCTACCCCATTCAAAAGGTATTCAATGTAGGCCTCAACGTTAATTTTTAAAAAGCTACCATTATGAAAAGCTATTATAAGTACTGCTTTCTTTTATACATACTCTGTACCGGTGCGAGCTGTAAAAAATACCTGGATGTAACGCCAGATAATGTGGGTACGCTCGATTATGCATTCAGGAATCGCAACGAGGCGGAGAATTACCTGTTCACCTGTTACGCAACCTTACAGCAGTTGAACGATCAATCGGCCAATGTAGGGTTTACCACCTCTTCAGAAATTATTTATCCAAACGATCTGCAGCAACACCCGTTGCGGGAAGATGGGTTCAACATCATTCGCGGATTACAAAATGCCAATGCGCCGGCGTTAAACTACTGGGATGGCGCCAATGGCGGTTTGGCTATGTTCAATGCCATCAGGCGCTGTAACATTATGCTGGAAAATATCGACAAACCCGTTGACCTGAAAGATGCCGAGAAAAAACGCTGGATCGCAGAAACAAAATTCCTGAAAGCTTACTATCACTATTACCTGTTCCGTTTGTACGGGCCTATTCCCATTGTGGATGTGAACCAGCCGATAACCGCATCGGCCAGCGATGTGCGCGTGCGCCGGCAGCCGGTTGATAGTGTGGTGCATTATATTGTAAACCTGCTTGATGAGGTGATGCCCGATCTGCCGCCTGTTATCGAAAACCAGGCGCAGGAATTGGGCCGCATCACCCGCCTGATTGTGCTGTCGGTAAAAGCAGAAGTGCTCACCACCGCTGCCAGTCCGTTGTTCAATGGCAATCCTGATTATGCCGGGTTTAACGACAAAACCGGCTCCTCCCTGTTTCCAACAACCTACGATGCCGGTAAATGGAAACTGGCTGCAGATGCCTGTAAGGCTGCGATCACCGAATGCGAAGCACGCGGGTTGAAACTGTATAAATTCCTGCCACCAGCCACCATTGGCAATTTAAGCGATTCGCTGCAGCAGGTGCTTACTATACAAAATGCGGTTACTGAACGCTGGGAGTTGAACCAGGAACTGATCTGGGCGCTCACCACCATCTTTCATGGCCAGGAATATTGTATTCCCCGTATGACCTCCAATGCAGTGGCCAATCATGGACAAAACCCGGCTTATTTCGCCGTGCCGCTTTCAACGGGTGATATGTTTTATTCAGACAATGGTGTGCCCATCAATGAAGACAAGAACTGGAATTATGCCGATCGCTATACGTTGCAAACAGGCGATGCGGCCAACCGCTATTATATTGAACAAGGCTATACAACCGTAAAAGCGCATTTTAAACGCGAGCCCCGCTTTTATGCCAGCATTGGTTTTGATGGCGGCATTTGGTTTGGTAATGGCGTGCTCGATCAGGACAATGCGCGGTATGTACAGGCCCGAGGCCCTGCTGCGCTGGCAGGCCCCAAGGATATTCAAAAACGAAACATCACCGGTTACTGGCCCAAGAAGATCGCGAATTATTTAACCGTATTTGACAATGGGTTTACCTGGATCGACTTCCGCATGCCGTTGATGCGCCTTGCTGGTTTGTATTTGTTGTATGCCGAAGCGTTGAATGAAATGAGCGGACCCAGCGCAGAAGTATACGCATACATTGATAAAGTACGAGCCCGCGCCGGCCTGGCTGGGGTGCAAAACGCCTGGATTAATTTTTCAAAGAATCCGGCAAAACCCAATTCAAAAGAAGGCTTGCGGCAGATCATTCACCAGGAGCGGCGGAATGAATTGTGTTTTGAAGGCCAGAGTGGCTGGGACCTGCGCCGCTGGAAGGAACTGCAGAACGTGCTGAGTGTTCCGCTGCAAGGCTGGAGCATAAATGAAGAACAGGCGTTGAACTATTACCGCCCGCGTACCGTACTGGAACCTGTTTTTAATGTACGCGACTACTTGTTCCCAATACAAACATATGACCTTATTGTAAACAATAACCTGGTACAAACCCCTTACTGGTAACCATTTCAACTAAAACAGTATGATAAATTATAAGAATAGTATAGCAGCGCATTGTATACTGATAGGGTTGGGTGCGTGTAAGAAAAGTGATGGTGACAGAACGCCGTTTGATAGCGATACCACAAAGCCCGATGTAGTGACCAATGTAAAAGTGATCAACTTTAACGGGGGCGCTTACATAACCTATACACTGCCGGCAACACAGAATGTGTTGTATGTAGAAGCGAATTATCAGATCAACAGCGCGCGTAAACGCCAGACGCAATCCAGTTATTATATAGATACCATCATGGTGGAAGGTTTTGCAGAAAGCAAAGATTATGACGTTACCATCTTTTCCGTAAGCCGGGCTAATATAAAGTCAGAACCCGTGACTGTAACGGTGCATCCTGATAAGCCTTATTACAAACTCATAAAGGAAACGGTGAAACTGGCGCCCGATTTCGGTGGCGTACATGTAACAGCCTTGAACAAAGCGCGCCGGAATATGTCAATCACCCTGCTTACGCGCGACTCTGTTACCAATAAGCTCGGTATTGTTGACCAGCATTTTGAAAGTGTAGACAGCATCAGTTATTCCATCAGGGGCTATGCTGCCACGCCCAGGGAGTTTGGTTATTATGTATCGGATGAGTTTGGCAATAATTCCGATACCACATTTGTGACCATCACGCCCTTGTTTGAAGTGTTGCTCGATAAAAAGAAATTCTATACCTATCGCCTCAACAGCGACGCTGTAGTAGGATATGGCTGGGAAGTATTGTACCTGTGGGATAATAAAACAGATGGCAACTCGCCCGGCTGGCATACCACCGGCGGCAGTGTGCCCATGAGCTGTACCTTCGGGTTAGGGCAATCAGCCCAGTTAAGCCACTTTATTTTATGGGAGCGGCCCGATGGATCAGTATATGGTTATGGCGAGCCCAAAACCTTTACGTTGTGGGGCTCTAACGCCAATGCACCCGGTGATTTTACTGTGATCCCCTATGCACCGCAGGGGGCTGTGGT
>CBIMFG010000042.1:0-10674 GCA_966243125.1 uncultured Niastella sp. | reverse complement strand
AAGCATTGCTTACATTGATTTCGATAATAATCCGTTGGGTGTTATTCAGAAAGAGCTCATTACCCGTTGGCGGCTGGAACAGCCTATTAAAATGTATATGGACCCGGCTATGCCTGCGAAATGGAAGCCTTATATAAAAGCAGGCATTGAATCATGGAATACCGCTTTTGAGAAAGCAGGTTTCCCGCAGGCCATTCAGGTGATACAGGGGCCCGCTGCCGAAGGCGTTTCTTACCTCGATAATGTGCAACGCAGCGCCGTAGTGTTTATGCCCGGTACCGAGAAAGCGGCCAGCAGCATGATCGTTGATCCGCGCAGTGGAGAGATCCTGCGGGTGCAAATGAATTTTTACTTATCAACGCTCGATACGTTGTATAAACAATACTTTATTCAGGCTGCTGCATTGGACAAAGCAGCACAAAAACCTGTTTTTGATGATGCGCTCATGGGCCGCCTCGTACAGGTATGGGCTACCCAAACTATGGGCCGTTTGTTGGGGTTGAAAGCAAATGCAGGCGCTTCTTTTGGTAATAAAGTGTCATACCTTCGTAACAACAGCTGGTTGGCAGCAAATGCATTCAATGGCTCTGTTACCGATCCGGTGCTGGTGAATTATGTGGTACAACCAGAAGATAAGGTGGAAAGCGAAAACCTGTTGCCGCGCATTTCGGCTGCCGATGAATGGATGATCAATTGGGGCTACCGCCTTATACCCGGCGAAGAAACAGCCGTGTTGAATAAATGGATCAGAGAAGGCGCTTCACAAACGAAAGAGTTGTTTATAGGTGATGTGCCTGAACGCGTAGTGTTGGACCCGCGTAACCAGCTGGGCGATTTAAGTAATGATGCGGTGCAGGCCGCTAAGCTTGGCATCAATAACCTGAAAAGGATTGTACCGCACCTGGTGGAATGGACCAGTGAACCGGCATCCAACAACGACCGGGCAGCTGAGTTGTACGATGCTTTGCTGAATCGCTATGCTGCATATGCGAGATATGTGTTGAATCAGATCGGTGGCATGTATATTAACATGCGGAACAGTGATCAACAGGGGAATGTATTTTCTTTTGCACCAATGGCAACACAAAAAAAAGCCCTTCAGTTCCTGAACCAGGAAGTGTTTGAAACGCCCACCTGGCTGGCCGATAAAACCCTGTACAGCCGCACCACCCAGCGTTTCGATTCGGTGATGAACCTGCAACGCGCCCTGCTGAAAGAAACAATGAGCATGGAAGTGATGAGTAAACTGCAAAGCTGTGTACAGGACAATGCCGCTGCTGCTTATTCGCCGCTTGCTTTTTTGACCGATCTGAGCGCCGGAATTTTTGCTGAACTGAAAGACAACCACGCCATCTCTTTGCCGCGCCGTGAACTGCAGCAGGAATACATTACCCGGTTGCTGGCGCTTACCAATGGCCTGGCCAATGCCGATAACGACCTGCCAGCTGTACTTAATTTTCACGCCCGTAAATTGCTGGCCCTGCTAAAAGAAAAACAGGCTGCCTATACCGGCGTAGCGCAATCGCATATTGCCCTTTTATACGAACGGTTGCATGATGGAATTTATAAAAAAGACACACAGAAAAAATAAGTATGGCCATGAAAATGAGAATCAATAAAAGGGCTGTTTTGTTGCCGGCCCTGTTGATAACAACCTGTATGTTGCTGCTGGCGCCACAAAAAGTGCAGGCAGCTGCTGGCAAGGATTCGGTAAAACCTTATGAAATGGTGATTACCCCCCAGGCCATCACTACCAAAGGTTTTATTACTGTACATAAAATAAATAACCGGTACTTGTTTGAGTTGCCCGATTCTATACTGGGGCGTGATCTGTTCACGGTGAACCGCCTGGTAACATCGCCTGAAGATTACCGGCATCCATTCATGATCTGCAGTTACGGCAATGACTGGATCGGTCATTCGATGTTCCGTTTTACCAAAGATGAAGGAGATAAACTGTTGTTACAGGTAGTAAGTACTACCGAACGTTCAGACAGCGGCGATGAAGGCATGCAGGAAGCTATGATGCAGAACAACCTGTTGCCCGTGTATGCCAGTTTCCCTATAAAGGCGTATGGGAAAGATAAAAAGTCGGTGGTGGTAGACCTTACCGATTACTTTAACAGCGATAATGGCGTTTTCGGTTATCTGCCCGATTTAAGAAATATGGCCATGGGCGGCAATTATGCGCCGGAGCGTTCTTTTATTACCAGTGTACGTGCCTATCCTATGAACATAGAAGTAGGTTCTACCAAAAGCTACCAATGGCAAGGTAATACCCTCACGGCTGAATACAACAGCAGCATTATTCTATTGTCAAAAGAGCCCATGAAGGGACGCACCTTCGATGAACGGGTAGGTTTTTTTGGCCTGGCGTGGTCGGAATATAAAAAACTGGATGCCAACAGGGGCAGCATACAACCAAAGGCCAACATCTGGCGGTTCAGGCTGGAACCCAAACCCGAAGACCTGGACAGGTATTACCGGGGTGAACTGGTTGAACCGGCAAAACCAATTGTATTTTACATTGACCCTGAAACGCCCAAAAAGTGGGTGCCTTATCTTATGGCCGGCGTAAACGACTGGCAGAAGGCTTTTGAAAAAGCCGGTTGCAAAAATGCAGTACTGGCAAAAGAAGTACCTGCCGGTGATACCACCTTCGACATGAATGATGCCCGCCACAATATGATCGTGTACAAAGCCAGTAGCGTAGGTAACGCAATAGGGCACTCTGTGCAGGACCCCCGCAGCGGCGAAATCATTGAGTCGCACATTCAATGGTTTCATAGTGTAATGGAAATATTGTACAAATGGTACTTCATTCAAACAGCGGCCATTGATACCGGAGCGCAGAAACCAACATTCTCCGATGAGCTGATGGGCGAGCTGATCCGTTTTGTATCGAGTCATGAAGTAGGCCATGCATTGGGCTTGCGGCACAACTGGGGCTCGTCATCTACCACCACCGTGGCGCAGCTGCGCAATAAACAATGGGTGGAAGCGAATGGCCATACGCCTTCTATTATGGATTATGCCCGCTTTAATTATGTGGCCCAACCGGAAGATCACATTGAACGCGCCGGTATTTTTCCCCGTATTGGCGATTACGACCAGTGGGCCATTGAATGGGGTTATAAAATGCTGCCGAAGGAAGCAACTGCTGATGCAGCAGCTGAAAAGAAAGTGCTGAACCAATGGATCATTGATAAACTGAATAAAAGCGACCGCTATCGCTTTGGCATAGGTGATGATCCTACTGCAAAATATCCCAACAACCAGCGGGAAGACCTGGGTGATGATGCCATGCTGGCCGGCACCTATGGCATTAAGAACCTGCAACGGATAAAACAATACCTGGTGCAATGGGTGCAGGTGCCTGGTGATAACTACGACCGGCTGGGAGAAATGTACAATACACTGGTGGCCCAATACGAGTGGTACATTAAACATGCTACGGCCAATGTGGGTGGGGTAATGTTTACGCCTAAAACCGTAGAACAGCCGGGCGCCGTGTACAGTTCTTTTTCAAAAGAAAAACAGCAGCGGGCCATTGCTTTCCTGAACAAAGAATTATTTGCCACGCCTGGCTGGCTGGCAGATGATTTCATTTATCATAACACGCATACTGATTTTAATGCGGTAGAAGGCCTGCAGCGGAATGCCATCAAACAATTGCTCGACATGAATGTGTTTACCAAATTACGGACACAGGAAATAGCCGACCCGACCGGCGCCTATACGGTGAGCGATCTGTTGAATGAGTTGTCTGCGGGAATATTTGCCGAATGGAAAACGGGTAAGGCCATTACAGCCAACAGACGCTTTGTACAAAATGCTTATGTTGTTGAATTAATTGCCCTAATGAAAAACCAGGTCAACTCCTGTACAGATGCAAACAGGCTGGTAATACAGCAGGCCCGGGAGTTGCTGTCGCTGAGTAAAAAAGCGATGCCTTTGTACCATGATGAAATGATGCTGGCGCATTTGCAAAGCCTGCATCAACGATTGGAAGATGCGCTTAGGATTGGACGCTAGATAAGGAGTGGGATTTGAGTGAAAGGAGAAGAGGTTAGCCAGCTGGCTAACCTCTTTCGTTTTTAATTATTCAAATTCGGATTATTCTGTTCTTCTGATTGCGGGATCGCGAATAAATAATTCGGGCTGTTGACCACGAAAGGTGTACCGTCTGCAAATTTCAATGCTGAATGATATTTTATGGCTACTGTTTTCACCGTGCCATCTGTTTGGGTAATGGTAACCTGTTTGTCGGCGCCGTTGGCGTCAACATAAGGTTTGCGAACAACGGGCAATTGGTTGCGGATAATATCTGCCAACGCAAAGCCTTCACCCCACAACTCTTTGCGGCGTTCAACCAAAATGGCATCTATCAATTGTTGAGGTGTAGCGCCTGTGGCATTGAATGGGGTGGCGCCGCGGGCAATGCGTAATGCATTGAGTGCAGCTGCACCATCCGTGACATTGTTGTCGCGCGCATAACCTTCTGCTTTTATCAGGTACGCTTCTGCGCTTCTCATGAGCACCAGATCGCCGGTGTTATCTGCCTTGAATTTAAATTTTTTATATTTCAGGAAACCTTCACTACCAGGGTTAGGGTCCCAGCTGAACAATGTTTTGCGGATATCGCCATTGTCGAACAGATCACCAAAGAACGGATCGGCCATAAAGCTGTAATAACCGGAAGCAGGGGAGGACACATCCAGGAAATTAAAGCTATAACTGCCATCGCTTTGGCTGGGTGTTTCGGGATGTCCCCAAATCCATTCTGAATTATTTACATCATTGAATCCTTTGCTGTAATCAGCCGGTGGCATCAGGGGATAATTCTTCAATGCTTCATCAGCTGCAGTGGCTGCGGAAGCCCATTGGCCGGTATTCAAATAAGCGCGGGCCAGCAATCCATTCACTACATCTTTATTGATCTTGTATTTGGCCGTTCGCTGATACCCATCCAGCAAACCTTTTGCATTTTGCAAGTCGGCAAAGATGAGGGTATAGATGTCCTTCAAAGTGGCTTTGGGATTACCACGCGTAGTATCACTGGCAGGTGTAGTGGTGATGGGTGCGGTTCTGGCGTTGGGGTCTTTTAAGTAAGAAAACTGATAAAACGAAGCAATGGTAAGATAGATCTGTGCCCGCAGTGCGAGTGCCTGTCCTTTTAATACCTTTTTAGCGGTTGAATCACCGGTTGCTTTATCAACATTCGCAACGATGATGTTGGCGCTGTTGATGATCTTGTACAACTGGTTCCAGATGGCGTTGTTGCGGCTTTGGGTTTTATCAACCATTTGGGTGAACTGATACACGGGCGCATAGCTGTATTTGGTTGTGATCAGGTTCACATCATCGCCCATGGCTTCGCTAACCAGTGTAATGGTTTTAAAGCCCGGGTTGCCAAAGATATCTGCATAAAAGTCATCCATCATTGTTCGCCAGGTACCTTCGTACAAGGCGCTTAAATTGGACACTGATTTCAACACAATTTCTTCCTGCACCGAATCAGTAGGTGAAGTGTTCAATTGTTTGTTGCAGGCTGCCATACTGGTCAACAGCCCTGCAAGAAATATATATGATCTAAATGTTTTCATTCGTTGAAAATTTAAAGTGAACATTATAAGCCTATCTGTATGCCAACAGAAACTGTTTTCATTTGCGGATACTGATAGTAGGTGGTTCCATCAATACTCTGTTCGGGATCCATACCCTGGTGACCATAGAAGGTGAGCAGGTTTTCTGCAAGCCCGTATACTTTGGCTGTTTTAAATCCGATGCGGCTTAACAGGTTTGCGGGAATGTTATAACCCAGCGAGAGCTGTTTTAAGCGGGCATAAGTAGCATCGTATAAAAAGCGGGTAGAGGTAGATGTCCAGTTCAGGTTATCGGTAGTGAAACGGGGCACATTGGTATTGGTATGGTCGGGTGTCCAGCGGCTCAACAGTTCAGGCGACCAGTTACGGCCGGGATTTACGGCGCCGGTAAGCAGGTTAATATAATCTGCATCCAGTACCTTACCGCCCAGGCTATACGCGAATACAAATGACAGGTCAAACTGTTTATAAGTAAGGGTGTTGGTAATACCACCGGTTACATCGGGCAGGGCCGAATTGGCGCTGTATTGTGTGGCCGATGAATACGTGCCGGTTGTAACCTTTTTGCCATCGGGGGTAGTTTGGTACCACAAAGGATTTCCGGTTGCAGGGTCTACTCCGGCCCATTCGCGCAGGTAAAAATCATATACTGAGGAACCAACCGAAAGTCTTTTGGTACCACTGATGATCTCTTTTTGTGGCAGGGAGGTGATCTCGTTTTTGTTGTGTGCCACGTTAATACCTAACTGCCAACGCCAGTCGCGGGTGCTAACCGGTACCACATTCAATTCCAGCTCCACACCGGTGTTGCGCAATTCGCCAATATTGGCGCTTATGGCGGTGAACCCGGTTGACCCGGCCATTGGTTTGGCGTACAACAGGTCTTTACTGGTTCTTCTGTAATAGTTAAACGTACCGTAAATGCGGTTTTTCAGAATGCCAAAGTCAATACCAGTGTTGAAGTTCAGGTTGCTTTCCCATTTTAATCCGGGTGTTGCCAGGCGTGCGGTAGTTACTCCGCCATTGCCCTGGTTGCTGGTAAGATTATATAACGCGAGGTAAGCATAATAGCCGCCATTGTTGCTGCTCAGGTTGTCGTTACCTGATGCGCCATAGCTTGCTTTTACTGTTAAGGCGCTTAACCAGTTCACCGATTTTAAAAATTCTTCCTCTGATACACGCCAGCTGGCGCCGGTACTCCAGAAAGTACCCCAGCGGCTATCGGGCGAAAATCGGGAAGAACCATCCCGCCGAATGGAGGCGGTGAAGAAATATTTACCCTCGTAATTATATTGTCCCTGACCAAAAAAACTCAGCTTGGTATAGTTGTCTGAATTACCAGTAAAATCCATCAGCTGTGCGGCTGCCACAGGTTCATTCAGATCACTTAATGCGAAATTCTGCCGCCTGCCGCTCAGGTTGCTTCCGCTCAGGTAGTAATATTCCTGCCCTGCCAGCAGGTTAATGTGATGGGCCGATGCGATGTCGAGATCGTAGGTAGCAATATTGTTCCAGGTATACGCCAGAAAACGGCTGCTGGTTTTCTGTACCGTGCCACCAATGGGCGCATCTTCACCCACTAACGGGTTGGTGTAGTACAACGAATTTTTATTGGTATAATCGAGGTTAAAACTTGTTTTTACTTTCAGCGCTTTGGTAATAGTGGCTTCCATGAAAGTGCGGGTAGAAACATTATCATTGGTGAGCCTTGATTTGTCTAAAGGATTTGAGCCAATGAGATTGTATTTTGGCAATGCCGCATTGGGCCGGTAAGCGCCGTAATCGAATTGCCGGTCACCATTGTTATCGAGCTTGTAACTGCCATCAGGATTTCTTTGATAGATGGGGTAGAAGCCGGGAATGGTACGGGCGAAAAAAACGATGTTGGTTTGTTTTGAATCGGAAGAAGTGGGATAGTCGGTTGATGTACTGGCACCGTTGAGGTTTAAGCCCACTTTTAACCAGGGTTTTGCCTGCAGGGTAACATTGCTTCTGATGTTATACCGTTTAAAACCGGATAACAGGAAGGCGCCATCGTTGTTGGTATAACCGCCACCTACATAGTAAGTAGATTTATCACTGCCACCTGCAATACTAAGTTGCGCCTGGGTGTATTGCGCGTTTTGATGCATGCCTTTTTCCCAATCATCGTTCCATAAAGCTTTGGCGCCGGCAACCAGCTTGCCATCGGTGCCTACAGGCTGTGGATAAGAGGCGCCATAAGGATTGATGCCCAAATTAGATACCAACGAGTTGCTGGCTGTAGCGGCTGCCTGTGTGGCTGTTTGCCCGTTGGTGAGCGCTTTATTGCGCAGGGCTTCCCAATACAATTCAAAGTATTGATCGGTACCCAGTTTGTCATAATCTTTTACCGCCCGGCTGCTCCAGCCCTGGTTGAAGGAAGCGTTAATAGTAGCATCCCCCTTCTTTCCCTGTTTGGTAGTAATAATGATAACGCCATTGGCTGCCCGTGAACCGTACAGGTTGGCGGCCGTAGCATCTTTCAAAATGCTGATAGAAGCGATATCTGCCGGATTAATGGCATTGATATCGCCATCATAAGGGGCGCCATCCACCACAAACAACGGCTCGCTGGAAGCATTGATACTTCCCACGCCACGAATACGAATGCTGGAGGAATTGCCAGGTTGCCCGTTGGCAGAGGTGGTTTGTATGCCCGGGGCCAAACCCTGCAGTGCATTAGTGATATTAGGGGTAAGCCGGTTGTTTACTTTATCGGCCGAAATAGAGGTAACCGCACCAGGGTAACCTGAACGTTTTACGGTGGTATACGCTACGGTAACCACTTCATCGAGCGTGGTATTGGAAGCGTTTAAAAGAACGGTCAGGTCTAACTGGCCTGCCTTCGCTTCAATTTGATAGGGTTCTCTGCCTACAAATGAAACGGTGAGCAATGCCTTGTCATCTGTTATTTCCAGTTCAAAAACTCCCTGGGCATTGGTAACAGTTTTACGGTCTGTTTTGTTCACGGCGACGGTAGCGCCTTCAAGGGGCTGTTTATTTTCTGCCCCCAGCACCACGCCGCGGATCTGTTTTGTTTGAGCAAAAAGCCCGCTGCTGAAAAGCAAAAGCAGTACGAGCAAGCCATGTTTCTGTAGCATACGCATATTGATTAGTATATAGAATAAAAAAAGTCATCGGCCATTGGCCAGCTGGCGGATGGCGCATAGTAAGCAAATTCGTTAGCCGCTGAGCGAACCTGGTTGGGTTTTTAGCTGAATATTACATGTGAGCTGTTATCTTGTACAACAGCAACAGGTGTACGACATATTTAAGTAGAACAGATATGATCGTGTATGTGGGTTAGTTGTTCTCATATGATGGTGCAAATATAATAGAAACTACAACCCTATCAAAGGAGTGGACTAAAATGTTACAGCAAATATTTAAATGGTGCATGCAATGGATGAGGGCGGGCAACTTGATAGTTTGCGGCATGCAAAAAAACGCATGGCTTCCGCTTGTATTATTAAGCAGCAACCATGCGCTTCACCAAACTACCCTATAAAACAAGTGGCCTGCCTTAGAGATAGCCTACTGAAATGGTGGTGATGATGTCGTTTACCTGCACCGAGCCATAAAAGTCGCCTGAAGACCAGTAGTACCAGGGTCTGTTTGGAATGGGATACTGATAGTTTGGATCTTCTATTTGTACATACCGCGGAAGACCATCCGGGTTGTTTTGGGAGAGGGTAAGTCCATAGCCGCCTTCCGGAAGCTGTCCCAATGTAATTTGTCCTTCAAAGGACCAGGTAACCCACTGCGTACTGCCCATGGTGATGGTTAAGTCACTTCCGGCGCCACCATAGTTTATAAAATTCACACTGTAATCGCTGCGAACAGGTTGTGGCGCTGCTGTTGTATTTGGAGAAGGGAAATTAAATGATGCCAGTGTACATACCAGCAGTATGCATAATAACTGTTTCATGTTTTAATTTTTAAAATTGGAATAATGGTTTCGTGTGGTAGTTTGGTTAGTTTCTTTGGATCACACGGTTTATAACAGGATTGGAGATCTTTATTTTGGGGTCCATGGCGCCATACAGTTCGCCCCGTTCGTCAATAAAATATTTATAGCCGGGGCCCTTTATATCTTCGTTAAAATGTTTATTACGCTGGTGGTGGGTAAGCCATTGTAATAAGGGCGCTTGTTCGGCCCCGATTGCTTTGCCTGCCTTTACCGTTTCGGTAAGTATAAAACCAGCAGGCATGGTTTTATACATTTTTTTAACGGCTTCCTTATTGTTCTTTTTAAAGCCTGCTTCAAACGAGGCAATGCCAATGACGATCAGCAATGGATATTTTTCCTGTACTTTTTTTAACTCAGCCACGGGAAGTATGGTATCGGCAGGTGAGCTTTCTACCCTTAAAACTGGCGAGGGAAATGGTTTGACCGTCGATGGTTGTTACACCCAAATCATAAATGCTGTCGGCAAACAAATGGGTGCATACAAAGAGTAAGAGTGCACACAGGATAAGGCGCATAACGATTGGTTTTGGTTATGCTATAAATCTACAAATGCCCCGAATAATAAACGATTAATAACGCCTTAATGAAAGTATTAAATAAGATTAACACAGCTATTAATTGTGTTATGCGTGAATGATAGCCTGATAGTTTTCTGCAAATTCTTCGCCGTAAATTTCTTTATATTTTGAACTGAACTTATCATACGTGGTTTTGGCCAGTGTATGACGGCCCAGGGCAATCAGCGTTTTGCATTTAATGCGCAGGGCGTGTTCGTTCAATTCATCGAACTGGAAAATGGCATTGGCAATGGCGATGCTTTTTTCGCGGTGCCGGCCCGGTTCCAACGTAGTATTACATTGCAGCAATGCTTCCACAATAAAATTTCTCACTTCGGCCTTTAAGGGATCTAACCATTCATAATAGGTTTGTTCCAAAAAAGCGCCGGCCGAACAAATGCGTAATAATTTGTTGGTATCGGTGGCGGCCAGGTTCCCACCTGGTTTTTGAAACAGCTGCAGGTAATCAAAGAAATCAATATGAACCACTGCAGGATCAAATTCAAACTTCCAGGCGCCT
>CBIMFG010000041.1:0-10735 GCA_966243125.1 uncultured Niastella sp. | reverse complement strand
GAAGTATAAATATCCCCTGCACTGGGTCTCGTAACCTTAACCCGGTAATAGATAGCAGCAAAGGCAGCTGGCGGAGAAATCCAAATCGCGTTAAAATATTGTGGCACTTGAGACCAATTAACACCATCGGACGATTGCTCCCAAACAACTGTTTGCCCAGGTTCATTTAAATTACCATACAGTTGTGTGGGCATTGAACCGTAGTCTACATATTGTACGTCAGGAGATAATTTAGGGTCCCCTAACTGTATATTATATTCAGGGCTGGTTTGCCAGGTGTAAGTTTCATAAACATTTATCTTTCCACCGAAAGTAACGTTGGTATTCCACTTGATCAAAGCAACAGATAAACGATCTTGTGGATAGTTTTCGATACTCACTACTTCCCCTTCCGAAACATCCCAAATCACTTGCGCATTGGGGTCTAGTCCATTGTAAAAATGAGCAAAATACCTTTCCGTAGCTCCTGGCTGCGCCCAGGTTGGACCTTCCATCCCCACGGTTTGAGCAACAGCCGGGAGGCTAAACAAACAAAGAATCAATATTTTTATTAATCGCATAAAATGCAGTTAGGCGTTATTGCTTGTAATTATATTCATACGTTTTGATCAGGTTATAATACTGGTCCCTGACTTTTATCAACCTCCCCAAACCATCATATTCATAACGGATGATCCTGTTATTGTCATCACACTCCGACGTTTTGCCAACACCGGGATCATAAGTATGGGTTACCATGGACGCATTTTTTGGATAATATCGAACTTCATCGAGTAATCCATTACCTGAAACACTAACGTTGGCAGCAGCACCAGCCGGCAGGTCAAATTCATAGTACGTCCAGCCATTTATGGTGGGACCTGTTTTAGAAGGGGCTATTTGCTGTGAAGCATTCACCGAAAGCTGGCTTCCGGTTGTCCATAAGGAGACTATATAGGGCCTTGACCTGGCCGCCGTAACAGTTGCCGTTACAGCACCCGAGGAAAGATCGTAACATCTTCTACCGGTAGGAGCAAACGCGTTTTTTATACCTGCGGCGTTATACGACCAGGGACCTGCATCGGCCTCAAAGGAGGTATACCTGATTTCATCAACTGTTGCATTCTTTACTTCTGCTATTATCTGTCGCTGATTATAATCATACACCACGCTTTTACTTAAACCACCGTAATTATCCACTGTTTGTATGAGGTTACCGCCTGAGTAAATGTAAGCCGATTGAGGCTTCAGGTAAGGATAGTTTTTAAAATTTCCCGCATCGAAATTATTTACCATGGCTACCGTGTTATCCTGCGGTGCGCTTAATTTAGATCTATAGATCTGAACCGGGCGGATATCTGCATTACCGGTAATGCCATATTCTGTTACGGTTGCATTGATGAGTTTTTCCTGCGAAGCAGCCTGGCCGCTTTTAACCCAATTATTGATGCTTACCGGTTCCTTCACCATATTGGCGTTTTTCATGGCATTGATAATACCCGGCATATCATAATCGGAAGTATAGTAGGTAGTAGCGCCAACATAGTCGCCCTTGCTGTCTTTTTTCGATACCGTTTGAACCTCGAAATTACTGGGGCTATACGTATAGGAAGTTTCTGTGCTGGTTGCCTGTCCGTTTTTGTTGTAATTGGTTTCAATGGTTTTGTTAACCTCTAACCTTCCCGTAACAGGGTAAGAAAATTTATTGGTTACATAGCTCTGTTGAAAATCGATCAGGTTATGCTTATTTTCTTCTATTACTACATTCTTATTTACATACCACGACCTTGAAATAAAGTTATCATTATACGGTTGCCGTGCAATTGGGTTATATACATTCTCAATTTTCCGAACGGGCTGATTCGCTGCATTTAACCAGGTAATGGTCTGCGGAGCTCCATAGATCCAGCTTGCCGCTCTTTGCTTTACGCTGCTGTAAGGGGCGTCGAAGGGGCCGGGATCAAGCAACGCATAACTGCCAGTGGTGGAAGGGGTGGCAGGATTGGTAAATTCATATACCACTTTTCCGTTATTAGCGCCCTCATCTATCACTTCTACCCTGCTATACTGATTGGGTAAAGGATTTATTAAATTGTAATTGTCACTTTTAATAACACTAAGCGAATGATCTTTATAAGTGGAAGAAAAATATTCTATAATTGCAGCGGCTACAATTGCAACAATCATTTGCGTAGTTACGGCCTCAAAAGTACCGGAATTAAACAAGCTGCCACCTAATGCTCCATTCGCCATTTGTGTAGAACGCACCTTTATCAGCGTGCTTACCAGGGTATTGGCAGTTTCCTTGATATTAAGCCCTCCGCGCGGGTTATCACTGGCCTTGAATTTAAATTGTCTCATCCCATTTTCGACCCTGTATTTAGGCATTTCAAAGCCCCAACCCGAGGTAGTAGTACCATCTGCCTGCACATACCGGTATTGTTTGATAATATCATTGTTATGGGAAATACCATCAAACAATATTGTTCTCGCCACCCTGATGCCCCCCATTTTCTGATTTAAATAGGGGCTGTTAGCGGCCTGATTATGTTCAAACTGAAATTCAAGGCTGCCACCTTCGGGGTATTTGATACTTTTTAAGATCCCCAAAGACTCATATTGATAATCTGCGAAAAACTGGCAATCTTTTACCCCAAACGGCGCCCTCGGATCGCCATCATCTTCTTCACCTCCTGAGGTACCAAGGAAGGGATTATAAAACCCCCAATGATCGCTCCATAAGGTAAATGGCGGTGCTACATTCCAGTAATAGTCGTTACCGGTTGATGCATCTGGTAAGTTATAAGTAAACACATAGGGCGGCAAAGCCAGGCCATTACCTATTTTTTGAAAGTCGGTCAAACAAAGACGGGCAAACCTTTTTTCAGCATCCTGGAATGAATATTCATAGGGAACAATATTTTTCCTCAGAAAATACTTATAATTAAAATGGTAGCTATAAAGAACATTATTGCTATATGAAATACTTATATCAGTCAATGGTTTATCACCGGGCACATCTATCCGCGCCACTCCTGAATAATTGAAACTAACCCGGTAAGCATCAGGGGTAATAATACCTGTTAATCTTTTTGTGGCCCTGTTTATTCTATCAACCACCATATGGCTGGTTCCACCACTATTGTCTACGATCGTTTTTGCAATATGCCGGGGACCGTCCATATCTACCAGATAATCTTCATAGGTAAAGGTTATTTTTTCATTGGTCATAGGATTTTTTATTTCCGTTAAAAACCATCTTGTAACAATCTTATTCCTATTACCATTAGGCATCGCTACACCTTTGTATATACTATAACCATTTACCGTTGTTGTAGATTTATACTTGAATACATCCGACAATTCTTTTTCTGCAAACAGGTATTGTATCCCGTTTTCATCAGTAACAGTAAAATCTGTTATTTTCGTACGGATAAGCTGGGGCCGCATATCGGCTTCGTTAAAAGTGATCTTCAGCTTTGAATCTTCCAGCACCAGGATCTCTCTATTTTTACCTATCACAAAACGACCGGCACGGCCATTGAACTGGAATGTAAAAATATCCTGCTCCCTGTCCTCAAAATTGGGTTTATATTCAGCTGGGCGTGTACTTATAAAAACAGGACTATAACAGGCTTCGCCTACCATTGAATCTTTGGGCGAACTGGTTGCATACAGATACCCATTGGGATAATATAAGTCGGTGGTATTTCCCATTGCGACCATATCCGTAAAATCGGCTATACCATTGTTAATGAACTGCTGATCATCAGGCTCTCCCTGTTGAATACGGGAAATAGATCCACCCGCCTGTAATTCCCAGCCGGTACCCATACAGGATGCCATATCATTTACGCGCATGCCGTTACCGGAAACATAATTTAATGAAAGCCCGGTACTCAGGCGGCTTTTTGCATCCGTATACTGATACAATGGAAAACCGGCTTCCGCCGCTCCGGTTTGTAAATTAACCTGGGCAACAGCTGCAACATGTATGAATACGCAAACTGCCATAAACCATTTATGCATACAATTAATTATTTGTGAGCTTAATATTTAAACTAATTGAGAAAATTGAGCGTTTGTGCATGATGTATTTGCGAAGACAAGAACAAACAAAGCAATGCAGGTAAGATTGCGGAAAATCTCATAAGAATAGTTTTAATGGTTGTATTTAATAAACGAGTAAGCCTACATGCACATGAAGTAACAGTAAGAAGTAGTTGCAGTTTTCTCATATGCAAGTTAGCAAGTATCCTTATACGAAAACAAAAATAGGAATTCCACTGAAAATCTATAATCTTTTTAAGCAACGTGAATATTTGCCAATAGGCGTGCAGATTTGGGCGATAAGTGTGTAAAAAAAAGCCCCCCGGCGTGCCGGAGGGCTCAAATACATTAGCAAGATTATAGTGGCTAATTTTAATTTTTCTGTCCCCGCTTTATAACCGCCTTCAGTTCTTCCACTTCTTTTTTCAGGCTTTCCAACTGTTTGATCTGTTTATCCTGCTCAATCACATACAGCGTCAACTCCTCTATCTTCTTTAACAATGTGGCCTGGTTATCTGCAACATCCAGTCCGTTCTTTTCAACTTCGTCTGCAGAAACTACTTCAGGTAAATGATGGTTTTGATTGATGTATTGTTCTACTTCGCTGAGGGGGCGTAAACGGTAGTTGGCATGAAAAACGTAATCGGGCCAGTTGGCTTTTTGTTTTACTACTACTTTGGTAAAAATGGCTTGTCCGTTTACGGCTAACCGGTACCCCTGAGTATTACTGGTGGCTATTCCTACATTCCCGTCTTTATCTAACCGTAACCCCGATTCAACATTGGCGGCCCAGGGCGTTATTACAAATCCATAATTTACCTGACCAATACCGCTTTTTGAACCGTAAATGATTCCTGCATCACCGCCTTGAGTAATATCATTGTAAGCGCTTTGGGTTAAAGAGGTGGCGTTCATTTTAACAAACGACTGGTCATTGTGAGTAATCGTTAAACCATCAAGATTCAGCGTAGTTTTTATGTCCAATTTTGTTCCTGGCTGAGTAGTGCCAATTCCTAACTTCCCGTCATCCAATAAAACCATTTTTGCGGTTTCAAGACCGGTAGTAGCGCCTGATGAAAAAACGATCTTTCCGAATTCGCGTAGCTCCATTGTATTATCGGAACGGCGAAATAAAATGCGGTGGGCATCATCCAGGCTCCTGATCTGTCCGTTGTCTTTGAAAAAAAGTTCGCCCCCAAGAGGATCGGCGGGGGTGGCCTGGGCAACGGGGACTTGCGCGTGAAGCGCCTGTTCTGTTACGAACAAACAAAGCAGGGTTGATAAGACTGTAGGAAATCTCATAAAGAATGGTATTTGATTATATTTTCCAGAATGATACAGGTTCAGGCCTGTGTGGTTAAACGAAACAAATGTAGAGATTAGGGAATAATTAATTCTTCTTTCTTATGAACGTGAATATTTGCCAATAGGCGTGCAGATTTAGCCAATAGGTGTGTAAAAAAAGCCCGAGGCGGTACTGCCACGGGCTTTTACAGATTATGCTAATCGTCAATATTAATGATGGTTATGCGGGCTAAAAACAACAGCTAAAATGAATGGAATTGCAAAAGAAGCTATGGAATAAATAATAGTTAGTACTGTACCTAAAACTCCAATAGCTTTTGGAAATTGCTGAACGCGTTCCATTCTTTTTTTATAATTATCGTTCCGCACATAAATCTGGTTAAGCATCCAGCCAACTGTTGCCAACAATAATAGCGTTACAAAAATGGGCGGAGCCTTAAAAACCCTGACTTTACTATAAATCTCATACGCAAACCATAAAGTAAAAACATTTAAGCATATTAAGACACCTAAAAAAGCGATCGATTTAAATGCATAAAAATTATCATTATTCACATTTCCGATCTTTTTATTGAACCGGAAGAACTTATAAAAAACTATATCAAATATGTTAACCATGTTAGTTTTATAAATTTTAGCAAAGATAATACTAAGGTCCCCAGAAAACCCGCGAAATACCATAGATAAGTGCACCCGCTGCTACAAAGGGCGCAGCCGCAGTACCTGCCGATGCTAATAGTGCCACCCCTACGACGGTATCAATGCCATGTATCAGCGCATCTGTATATTTCTGATTTACCACATCATTTACAGTTTGTATACCAGAGACGACCGTTGTCACATAACCTAAACCAGTCATTGTTTTAGTATAGGGGCTGGCTTCTTCCAGCAATTTCCCCATATCTTCTGCAGCACCTATCCCTTCATTAAGCGCCAGATCAACGCCGGTTGCTCCCAGGCCTACTACTCCTCCATAATTGTTAATTTGTTCAAGCATTTCGTCAAAATCAGATTCTTCGCCTCCTTCCTTGCCGCCTTCACCCCCGTCCTTTTGTTCCGGTTCGGCATTGGCAACATCCGTACCTTTTCCCCCTGGTTTTCCATCTATAGCCTTTGTAACGGTTCCGTCTGCATTCAGGAAGTACGTAGTACGGGTATCTGTTTCATTTATATACCCATTGTAAAGAACAGATTCTCTTCCGAGATAATCCGCGTCTGTACCGCCTTTACTTTGCACATACGCATTGGCCGACGCCTGATCTGTTACAGACTTAACCCAGTCTGCTGTTTGGGTACCGTCGCTGGCGGTATACTTTACCCAGTCCTCAGGATCCATTCCATCGGGGTCAATATAGCGAAGCGGGTTGTTATAGGCAAAATTATACGGTGACCATCGTCTGTTCTTTGAGCTTAACGGATCAATAACATTCCACCTGCCGATCTGCGCATCATAGTACCGGGCGCCAAAATCATATTCTTCCAATCAGGCCCCATCGCTGAATTCATTGTGCTGCAGTTCTTTTCCATTGTATTTAGCCAGGTCTTCGGTTCTATCAGCAGCCCTGGCGCTGATGCCGGCCATGGCCAATCCAAACGGATAATAATGGGTTTCCTCCAGTTCGGGCCCCCGGTTCAATGCTACCTGCAGGTTATCGAAGTATACATTCACATCGCTCTCGTTGCTGCAGTAAACATATAAATAACCGCTTTGACTGATGGGTACTGTTTGCTGGTGAAATTTCAACTGATCGGTGGTTGTGCTTACCGGATCGTATCCACTATTGGAAGCCACCGGTCTGAACTGTTCATCGAACAGGATCCAGTTTACATAGGCTTTGGGCATTGCGGTGCCAGTTGGTGTGGGTACCTGGTTGAGCCAGTTGCTTACTTCGCCGGGTGTAACCGGTGATGTGTTCAATGCCGAACCTACCCCTTTATCAAGCAATGGCTGGGTAGCGCCAAAGGCAGCCAGGAAGGTTTGTAAGGCTGCAGTGGTAGCATTGATGGCATAGCGGTTATCAGGCGTTACGCCGTTGGTGTGATAGTACGACCGGGCCCAGATATTCACCTGATCGCCCGTCATTACTTTTAACGCCACACCAAGGCCTGTTTTATCGCCGGTAGCGCCATTCAACAGGTACATCCTGGCGTTTTGCGCCGCGGTGTTTGCCTGGTTGTTGGTATTAATGGGCGGATTACCGTTGTTGTTGTAGTAAACATTTTCGGGGTACGTAGTTCCACTGCCGTCAGTAAAACCCGGAATACTGGTTACATCAACAATATCTCCGGTATTGATATTATAAACGGCCTGTTCATTTGCCAGCGCAGGGGCATTGTTTTCCAGGGTTGCTGCCGGATAAATATTCAGATCCTGTTCATCGGTAAGCACCATGCGGGTGTTACCCAGGTGATCTGTCAGGTAATAATCATACACAAAAGGCTGCGATACTTTCTTCCCTGGTCTTACTTTACCGTTTTCATGCGGAAAATATTGCAGTTGATTGTCCTTATATACAAAACCGGCCACATAACTGATGGTTGTATTTTTGGCGGTGTTATTGTTATAGACTGCAGCCAATTCGCTGATCCGTTTCTCGAGCCGGTTACCGAATGCATCGTAGATATAAGTAATAGTGCCTTTATCTGTAGTAGCATCCTGTTTTACATTTATTTTCCAGGGCAGGTTTAAGTAATTGTAGATGATGGCGCCACCGGTGGTTTTATTGATGCCGGTGCCTGCAGTTGTACCTAACCGTTTATCCAGGCTGGTGATCATATTGCCATTCAGATCATAGCCAAAATCATCTCCTGAATTGTTATCTGTAAAGTCGCCCAGTTTATTATCTGTAGGTCCGGTTTGATCGGTAACGGCCCGCAGCTTATTACTAACATCATTGTTTTCATAACTATACAACAGGTTATCGATGGGTTTACTGGTATTCAGTTGTAACCCCCACTGCTGCATTTGCTTAATATTCCCATTGGCATCGTAGGCGCTATTTACCGTTTGCCCATCACCCATCTTAACAGAGAAGTCAATTTTAAAATTGCTGTTGGGATCGGCCGTTCCCCAGATGGGCGTATTGCCGCCACCAAAGTTTTGCGTAAAATCCGCCGCCATCAACCGGTTCGACAGATCATACGAATAGCCATAAGCGCGCTCTTTGTTATCACCGGCGCTTACCCAGCGCTGACCGCTGATATTGCCATTCAACTGCACCTGGCTGAATCCCCAGTCATAACTCAGGTCCATTCCAAACCACTTGTCGCTCTGGTAATCTACCTGCGAACCGGTGGGCGCCGTACCATAATTCCAGTTAATACCTTTCAGTTGTCCCTGAATGTTATAAGCGTAATCATCCATTTCGAGCCAGTTGGTATTATCGCCGGCAGGATCATTAATACTGATGGGCGCGCCAGTAAGGTCTGATTTCTGGCCTAACTTCCTGATCTTTAGCTTACCCAATGCATCGTACTCATTGTACACTACCAACCGCGCTTTTGCCGCATCATCGTTGAGTGTCTTTTTTATCAGCTTCAACCGGCCGGCATGGTCATACTCCATATTCGTTTTAACACGGATGCTTTGTGCACCGGTAGCAGCGGGGTTATTGTGCACCAGGTAAGTGCACAACGCTGTACTTCCAAAATCATACAAGGTGGTGCGGTAATCTATGCCGCCTTTATAGTTATCCGATTGCTGTTGAACAGCCCGTGCTTTGTCGTCATAAAAGCTAACCGTTTCCAACCATTGACCCTGGGTGAGGTCGGTGGCGTTTTCAATTACCCGCACTTTGGTACCGGTAGCCAATCCCCTGGTGAACACAGTTGGGGAGGCCGGTAATGCATCGGCATAAGGATTATTGCCTTTATCTAATTTGCTGTTATTGGCAGCAGTGTAGTTTTTGGAAGTGAAACTGTAATCATCATAATAAGCATACGTTAATGGAATGAAATTGCTACCGGCAGGCACCGTATTATCATTTGCCATTACAACGGAAGTAACAGCCCCGCCCCCGGGCGCAATCAGTTGCGTTTCAAATGCAGCGCCATCCTCACTTGTAAATCCTGGTTCAAAGGTAATGGAGGTAAAAGCCGAATACAGGGTTTGCCCCGCCTGCCGGGTGGTTATATCCAGGTCAAAGGCAGCAAGACCGATGTCGGCACTGCCATTAACCGCCTGTCCCGAAAGGGTGATCTTACCGGTATTACTACTGATATATGCCTGCAGGCTACCGCCATCGCCCGTGTAAGTAAGCATGCCGGTTTCCACAATGCGGCCAAGGTGATCGTACATGACCCCCTGCCACTGGTTGTTTAACCGCATGTTGGCATCCTGCGCATACGCCAGCCTGTTCATTTGATCGTATACCATATATCCCCAGCCGGCGCCTGGTACTTTTTGGGCAATGGTTCGCATGCGGCTGTCATACTCGTATCGAAAACACAATTCATTGATGATTCCGGTTGTTAAGGTCCAGCTGTTAGCTGTAACCATAGCGGCCACTGCTTTGGGCGGAATAACAAACCTTAGCTGGCCAAGATCGTCGTAAATATAGTACGTACAAAGCCAGTTCGTATAGGGGTCAGTGGATGATACGGTACCCACCTGTACTTTTTTTAGTACGATGTGGCCATCCATATCTGCAAAGCTTACTATACTGGAGCCGTTTTCACTTATTACAACAGTTTTTGAAAGCTTCCCCGTATCATATGCGCGGGTTGTAACCGGAATATTAGCGGCATCATCATTAGCGGAATAAGTGAAGGGCGTACTACTGATATCCCAGAGCTGCACCTTATCGTCGCTGCCGTTGAACAGGTATTGCGTGCTTGTTCCTACATTGCTGCCCACCAGGCTATTGCCCGGCGCATATTTGCCCAGTACCCTGTTTTGTGGAGAAGCCTCATATTCATTCCTTCCATAGAATAACTTTTCATTTTGCAAGGCAGGTTGTTCTGCGGGATAAGTATTACCATAAAATGTGCTTTGCTCGCCAAAAGGGTCTGCCTTAATGCCACCGGAAGCAGTGGTGGATACATAGGGCATAAATGAATATTGCTCCCGGCCCAATGGATCATAATCATGTGGAGATACCACGTCTGTTTTACCCGGCGATCCCTTCCAGTTCACCGACTCTATCAGCCGGCCGAACCCATCCATATAATCGGTTTTCATCCCAAGCTCATCGGGGGTACGGGAGGTATTCAACAGGTCCCACACATCGCTATACGGCTGCCTGGCCACCCATGTTCTGACGTAATTGACCGTTCCACCGGCGGGATAAGCCGATGGTTTATAAGGAACGCTTACTGCCGAAGGTGCAGGGGCCATGCGGTCTGCGGTAGGTATTACCTGCGCCACCAGTGGCTGCATAGTACAGGCGCCTACTACGATGAG
>CBIMFG010000040.1:0-10780 GCA_966243125.1 uncultured Niastella sp. | reverse complement strand
CAGTTGATCAGTTGACGAGGAAGAAGGTTAGGGGAATAATGAGGCGGGTTGATAGAGTTGATGGGGTTGATAACGTTGATAAAGATAGAAGTTGACGAGTTAACCAGTTGATCAGTTGACGAGGAAGAAGGTTAGGGGAATAATGAGGCGGGTTGATAGGGTTGACGGAGTTGATAACGTTGATTTAGGGAATGAGGAAGATAGTTCGCTATTATTTGTAAACTCCGATTTTCGGGAGCCCACTCACCACTCACCACTTACCACTCACAATATCACTAACTAAATAATATTAAACTATAAACTATGGAAGCGTATATAGTAGCTGGTTACCGCACTGCGGTAGGGAAAGCCAAAAAAGGTGGGTTTAGGTTTTACCGGCCCGATGACCTGGCCGTTGATGTGATAAAAGGACTGATGGCTTCTGTTCCGCAACTGGATCCTGCACGTGTTGATGATGTAATTGTAGGGAATGCGGTGCCTGAAGCTGAACAGGGCTTGCAGGTAGGCCGAATCATTGCTGCCCGCGCATTGGGGTTTAGTGTGCCCGGTATGACGGTGAACCGGTATTGTGCATCGGGTTTGGAAACCATTGCTATTGCCACTGCCAAAATCCGTATGGGCCTGGCTGAATGTATTGTTGCCGGTGGTACCGAAAGCATGAGTTTGGTACCCACTGCCGGTTGGAAAACCGTACCTGCCTATAGCATTGCCAAAGATGAACCCGATTATTACCTGAGCATGGGTTTAACTGCTGAAGCAGTAGCCAAAGAATATAACGTAAGCCGGGAAGATCAGGACCAGTTCAGTTATCAATCACATATGAAAGCTATTAATGCGATTGATAATGGTTATTTCAAAAATGGTATTCTTCCTATTACTATTGAAGAAGTTTACCTGGATGAAAAGAATAAAAAACAAACCCGCAGCTACGTAGTTGATACCGATGAAGGGCCGCGTAAGGATACCAGCATTGAGGTTTTAAACAAACTGAAACCGGTATTCGCTGCCAACGGATCAGTAACGGCGGGTAACTCCTCACAAACCAGTGATGGCGCAGCGTTTGTTATTGTTATGAGCGAAAGAATGGTAAATGAACTGGGGTTAAAGCCTATTGCCCGGCTGGTTGCCTGTGCATCGGCAGGGGTACATCCGCGCGTTATGGGTATAGGCCCTATAGAGGCGGTGCCTAAAGTATTAAAACAAGCTAATATGAGTCTGGGGCAGATAGATCTGGTTGAGTTAAACGAGGCATTTGCATCACAAGCCCTGGCGGTAATAAGAAAATTAGAAATTAATCCTGACCTTGTTAACATAAACGGTGGTGCTATAGCGTTAGGGCATCCGCTGGGATGCACTGGCTGTAAATTAACGATTCAGATCACGCATGACATGAAGCGGTTGAACAAGAGATATGGTATTGTTACTGCATGTGTTGGTGGAGGGCAGGGAATAGCAGGGATTATAGAAAATATTAATTAGTAAAAATCGTTATTGTGTACAGAGCTGCTTCTCATTAAGAGGCAGCTTTTTTTATGCACGTACATGTACGAGGTAGTCATGAAAATGTACGTCACTTATCCCCAAAACATCAAGTGGCAAAATTTTTGTTTAAACACAGGTCATATAAATGGATTGACTTCAGTTAGTCAAAAGGCCGACTCTCATGAAGCAATCTTCCAAAATCAACCTTATGGATAGAAGAGAATTCTTCACGCTGAAGAGAAGAGCAAAAGCTCCTTCTGCGAAAAACTATGCCGGCTTTCGTCAAATTTATTCCGGAACAACTCCTCAAGCAGGTACCCTTAGTGCTGAACAGGCTGCCCACTTATTGAAGCGGACCATGTTCGGGGCAAAAAAAGAAGACATCGATCATTTTACCGGTATGCGAGTTTCAGATGCGGTTGATGAATTGTTGAACGTACCTACTACTTTGCCTGCACCCCCTGTAAAAAATTACGACAATACCGACATTGAAGCCGGTGACCCTGACCTTACTATTGTGCAGGGCCAAACCTGGGTTAACAATGTTTCAAAAGGTGTTGTTCCAAACGGTCAACGGGTTAAATCGTTGAAAAGTTGGTGGGTAGGTCAAATGATCAACCAGGACAGAAGCGTTCGCGAGAGAATGACCCTTTTCTGGCACAACCACTGGGTAACAGAAATAGGTATGATCGAAAGACCCACCTTCGCCTACGAGTACAGTCAGTTGTTGCGCAGCAGCGCAATAGGCAATTTCAAAAAAATGGTAAAGGATGTAACGCTGAACAAAGCAATGCTTCGTTACCTGAATGGTTACCTGAACTCAAAAAGTGCCCCTGATGAAAACTATGCGCGCGAATTGCAGGAGCTGTTCTGCGTTGGTAAAGAAAACAATCCCAACTACACAGAAGATGATGTAAAGGCTGCCGCCCGTTTATTGACCGGCTGGAAGATTGACATGGATACCGAGATCATGTCGTTTAAGCCTGCAGATCACGATGCAAACAGTAAAACTTTCTCTTCTTTTTATAATGGTACCGTAATTGCCGGCCGCAGCGATGCTACCGGTGGCGAAGCTGAAATTGATGATTTAATCAATATGATCTTTGCCAAGACTACACAGGTATCTGAGTTCATTGTAAAAAAACTATACACCTGGTTTGTTTATTACGTTATTGAGCCTGATACTTATACCAATGTTATTAAGCCACTGGCCCAACTGTTTGTTAACAGCAATTGGGAAATTAAGCCGGTGCTGGAGGCCCTGTTAAAGAGCGAACACTTTTTTGATCCGCTTAGCCAGGGTTGTTTAATAAAGAGCCCGTTGGACATGATCGTAGGCATGGTTCGGGAGTTTAATGTAGTATTCCCCGATGCAACCGATTATGTTAATCAGTACAGCATGTGGGACTATCTGCAAACCCAATCGGGCGAGATGCAAATGGATATTGGCGACCCGCCACAGGTTGCCGGTTGGCCTGCTTACTATCAGATACCGATGTTTAATGAAACATGGGTGAACCATGATACCATGCCCAGACGTGAAAAGTTGATAGATCAATTGATCGTTAGCGGGTATATGCGTAATAATTTAAAGCTGATAATAGATCCGGTTGAATTTACCAGGCAATTTGCTAACAGAAGGGATCCAAACCTGCTGATAGAAGAAGTATTGCAGGTATTGTACCGTGTACCAATTTCCGATACGAAGAAGGCGAACATTAAAACGCAGATTTTGCTTGCCGGCCAGGCTGATGATAACTACTGGACCAGTGCCTGGGATATCTATGAACAATCCCTTCCTGGCGGCAATATGACGGCATACCAAACTGTATATAACCGTCTGCAACCATTTTACAAATACTTAATGAACCTGGCTGAGTATCAATTAGCTTAATATTCAAACCGATCTTATGAAGCGTAGATCCTTTTTAAAAAATGCCCTTCCAGCAACTATAACATTACCTGCTGTGTTGAATGGCTTTTCTGTACAAGCCTTCACAGAAGCCTCTCCATTGGTACAGGCCTTAATGGGCAACACTACCGAAACCGATAAAGTACTGGTTATAGTACAGATGGTGGGTGGTAACGATGGATTGAACATGGTAATTCCTATTGAGAATTATTCAAATTATTATAACGCCCGTCAAAATATTGCGATCGCCCAAAACAAGGTGTTGCCTTTAAATGGGACCGCAAAAACCGGTTTGCACCCTGGTATGACGGGTATGCAAACTCTGTATAATGAAGGCAAACTGGCCATTATACAATCCGTAGGTTATCCTTCACCTAACTTTTCGCACTTCCGTGCTACGGATATCTGGATGAGTGCTTCTGATGCAGATAAAGTAGTGTACAGCGGATGGGTTGGCCGTTACCTGAATATGGAGTTTCCGAACTTCCCCAACGGTTATCCTACTGCGCAAATGCCCGATCCCCTGGCAATTCAGATCGGTTCTGTAGCAACCCTGGAATTACAGGGTCCTACCTTCCCCATGGGGATGAACATTACCGATCCTACCAGCTTTTATGATTTTCTCGATAACCAAACCGAACCCGTGCCTAACACGCCCTGGGGTAAGGAGCTGGAATATATCAGAATGATCATGGGGCAAACTGAAGTATATTCCAATGTGATCAGAGCTGCTGCCGCAAGGGTTTCTGCACAGGGTTCATACCCCAGTGACAACCGGCTGGCGCAACAGTTGCGCATTGTAGCCCGCTTAATTAAAGGTGGCTTGAAGACCCGCATTTACAAGGTTACTGCCGATGGTTTCTTTGATACCCACGCTAACCAAACAGATTCTGGCGATACCACTATCGGTGATCACGCCAAACTGATGGCCCGCCTTTCGGATGGTATTAAATGTTTCATGGATGACCTGAAAGGACTTAGTATTGAAGACCGGGTGATTGGGTTTACTTATTCAGAATTTGGCCGTCGTATTAATTCAAACTCAAGTAGAGGTACCGACCACGGCGCTGCCGCACCGGTATTTGTATTTGGAAAGAAAGTACGTCCCGGTATCATTGGTACCAATCCTACCATTTCGCCGATCGCCAAACAAAACGACAACGTTCCCTATCAATACGATTTCCGAAGCATTTATGCTTCTATTCTGCAACAGTGGTTTTGCGTGAAGGAATCTGATCTGCAAACCATTCTGTTCAAGAATTTCCAGAACATTCCTTTGGCAATAAACGAGTCGTGTGGTTTGACCGCCATCGATGACCTCAGGAATGATGGGGAACAACTGATCATAAACTATCCGAACCCGTTTGTTGAAACCACTAAGATCACTTTTAATACAAAGGGTGGCCATACGCTGGTACAGGTGATGGATACTATGGGTAGGGTAGTTAAGACACTTACTGATAAAGAATATACATCCGGTACCTATACTGTAACATTCGACGGGTATGGGATGCCTAATGGGGTTTATTACGCACGCTTCCAAAACGGCGTAACCCAACAGGTACGGCCCATGCTGAAGACACGATGACGTAGAAAATTTAATCCGTATAATAATGAAAGCTTCCCCTCTTCTGTGGGGAAGCTTTATGTTTTTATAACCTACATATGGCTATGTCCTGCTAAAAACCTGCTAAAGGGGTTAAGAAAGTAAATGATTTGGGTGTTAAAGGTATATAAGAGCGCTGGGAGGCGGTTTGAACGGGCACTTGCTTTACGGAATTAGGAAAAACAATAATGGAATAGCCTCGTTTTTTGTTACCCTGCTGTAAATGCTTTTAATTTGCTACAGATCGGTAACCTAACCATTAATCCCGATTACTGGCCGATTCTTAAACAAGATTATGTTGAAGGTTTTTATAACAGATGATCACGAATTATACCTTGAGGGCCTGGTGTTGTTGCTTAACCAACAAGCCGGCATTGAGGTCATAGGTTCAGCATTTACTGGTGAAAGTTTGTTGAGCCAATTGCCAAATATGGAAATAGACATCCTGTTACTGGATGTTCACCTGCCTGATATTGGCGAAGAAGAACTGATTAAAAAGATCCGCGAAATTCAGCCCGGCCTAAAGATCCTTTACCTCACTATTATGCGCGGCACCCGCTATATTCATAAGCTGCTTAAATATGATATACAGGGCTACCTTTTAAAAAATACCAACATTGCGGAGCTTACTACCGCATTGGAAACTGTAGCCAGTGGTAATAAGTTCTTCAGTAAGGAGATCAATATTCTGGATACCAACCAGGATTTCCGGAATACGGTAACCATTGAAGACAAAAAGGTAGATGAAATTCTTAGCAAACGCGAAATTGAAGTGCTTACCCTTATTTGTAAGGAGTACAGCAACTCTGATATTGCCAAAAAGCTTTTTCTGAGCGTAAGTACGGTAGAAACCCACCGCAAGAATCTGATTGCCAAACTGGGGGTTAATAATACCGTAGGACTGGTAAAGTTTGCGCTTAAAAACAAGCTGATAGATTAAATTTTTGCTGTATTTCATCCAACTATTAAGAAATCACACAGCCTATCTTTAGATTATTACGTTAATTACTTTACTTAATAAGTAAAAACCCTTAATTTGGTAGTACAATTCGACAATACCGTTGAAATACTACCTATTACTTGGGACCCTGATTACTTGCGTATGTTCATTTGCACAGGTTGATACAACTAAACTAAAAAGCTTGTACGACCGTTGTCTTGATTTTTCTGAAGACAAGATAGACTCCATTCACTACTACGCCGATTACATTTCAAAAGAAGCCACCCAGTTAAAATTCAATAAAGGCAATGTGCTATCGCTAAGGCTTCATGGCATTTATGAAGACCTGAGCAATAACTACGAAAAGGCCATTGAATATTATCTGCAATCGTTAGAGGCTGCGCGGTTGATTCATGCACCAGAGTATGAAATGGCCGCCTTAAGCGATTTGGCCATTGCTTATTTTGCCATACGCGAAACTGAAAAAGCAAAAGAATTTTATTTACAATGCGCACGCATGTCGGAGCTGGATGGAAAGATCCCTTCATTGATTAATACCTACAATAACCTGGCGGTTATTTATACCCAGCTTAAGCAATATGACAGCTCACGTATATTATTGAACCGGGCAGTACAATTAGGTAAGGGGCTTGAGCGACAGGGAAAGATCAGTTTATCGAGCACGTATAACAACCTGGGTAATTTATATTTCAAGGAAAAGAAGTTTGATGAAGCATTGCCTTACTTCTGGCAAAACCTGGTAAGGCATAATAATGATGGTGATTACAGCGGGCTGTGGGTTGCCCGGCTGAACCTGGCTGATATATATATAGAAAAGCACCAGTTTGACTCTGCTGCTAAATATGCACAAAGCGCAATGGAGCTGGCACAACAGCTGGAATCAAAAAGCAAGGAAGCCGATACCTATAGTATACTCGCCAAGTTATACGAGTACCAGGGTAAATACAACAAAGCATACGAGAATATAAAAAGATGGTATTCGCTGGATACGGCTATCCTGCATAGTGATACCTATAAAACCATTGCTGCTTTGCAGGAACGTTTTCATGCCGGTGAACGGGAAGCAGAAAATAAATTGTTGCAGGAAAAAGTAGAAAAAGAAACCATCCGTACCCGCGAGCTTACTTTGGTAGCTGTTGGTTTGGCCATCATCGGGATCCTGATCGCCATCGGATTTATTATTAAAAGAAATGCCCACCGGCGGTTACAGGAAACTAATGACCTTATTATTCAACAGAACGAAAAACTATCGGAACTAAACTACGAAAAGAATTCGCTCATCAGCATAGTATCGCACGACCTGAACACCCCGTTTGCTACCATACAAATTTGGGGTCAGGTGATGGCAAATGATTTCGACCGTTTATCGCCCGAACAGCAAAAGGCCATGAACCGAATTTTACAGGCCGGTTTGTATGGCGAACGCCTCATAAGGCAGATCCTGGATGTAGAACGGGAAGATGTGGGCAGCCATAAACTGCAGCTGGAAAAATTTGACCTGCGGGCATTTGCAGAAGAAATGGTTGATAACTTTAAACCAATGGCCGATAAGAAGAACATTAGCTTACATGCAGTGACTATGAGTAAAAAGCTGTTTATTTTAAGCGACCGGTACCTGGTTGGCCGTATTTGTGAGAACCTGTTATCGAACGCTATTAAGTATACGCCCCAGGGTAAAAATGTTTGGATGAGCATTCACGATGAACACGATCATATTGGTATAAAGGTGCGGGATGAAGGCGTGGGCATTGAAAAAGAAGAATTGCCTCACCTGTTCTCGAAATACAGTAAGATCTCATCGAGGCCAACAGATGGTGAAGCATCGAACGGGCTGGGGCTGTCAATTGTAAAAAGAATTGTTGAGGAGATCAATGGGCGAATAACGTGTGAGAGTCAGATAGGAATAGGGTCGGTATTTACTGTATTATTGAAGAAGTAGAGTAACAGCTTCATGCTACAAGCTGCAAGCAAAATACACCGCTACGCGGCAACTGAGCCCTCCACTTCGCCCGGTGTCTTATGCAGATCCTTTGACTCCGCTCAGGATCTTGTCAACTCGTCAACCAACTTTTCCACGCCAACTATTGTCTGAATAAAATAAATATTGTAAATTAACGTTTAAATACTTTACTTACTAACCCTTGATCATATACAAAAGCCTCCCGATACATCGGGAGGCTTTTAATTTTATCGAAATCAACGTACCTATTTCTTCGGTTTGTTGGTCATGTAGAAGGTAAGTGTACCACCTTTCATAATGTCTTCGTGACTGATACATGGTTGTTCCAGTTGCTTTCCATTTAATACAACCTTTTGTACATACACATTTTTATCGCTTTGGTTAATGGCCTCTACGGTGAATGTGTTCTTGTTCTCCAATTGTAAAACGGCTTTACTAATGGCCGGGCTGCCTAACTGATACACCGTGGCGCCAGGTGCTACCGGGTAAAAGCCCAGCGTTGAAAAAAGATACCAGGCACTCATTTGTCCGCAATCATCATTACCCCCTAACCCATCGGGTGCTGGTTTATATTGATTCTTCAGGATCATTCTTACGCGTTCCTGTGTTTTCCAGGGCTCACCGGCAAAGTTGTACAGATAGGCCACATGGTGAGCCGGTTCGTTGCCATGTACATAAGTACCGATAATACCATCGCGGGTAATGTCTTCGGTTTCGGCAAAATATTTATCGGGCAGGTACATGGTGAACAGCGTATCCAGGCGGGCGCTGAATTTCTTTTTACCACCCATCAGGGTTATCAATCCTTCGGGGTCCTGGGGAACAAAAAAGCTGTAGTTCCAGGTGTTGCCTTCAATAAAACCCTGACCATGCGTGCTTAATGCATCAAAATCATTTTTAAAGCTGCCATCTTCTTTACGGGCGTGCATAAAACCTACGCTGGCATCAAAGATGTTCTTATAACTACCAGCACGTTTGCTGAATGCTTCATACAGATCTGTTCGACCCAGTTTGTTAGCAGCCTGGGCTATACACCAGTCGTCATAGGCATATTCCAACGTGGTGGAAGCGGAGGTGCCGAGCTTTTCATCGGGGATGAAACCTTTTTCTACATAAGAGCCAATGCCTTCATAATTGGAATGCGTGGCGGTGGTTACGCAGGCTTCCAGTGCATGTTTGGCATCGAATGAAGTATTGCCTTTTACAATAGCATCGGCAATTACCGATACGCTGTGGTAGCCGCTCATACACCAGTTGTCATTGCTGTAGTGGCTCCAAATAGGCAGCATCTTCAACACGCTTTGGTCGTAATGCGCCAGCATACTGTTTACCATATCGCCATTGCGGGTAGGTTGTATGAGGTTGAAGAAAGGATGCAGGGCCCGGTAGGTATCCCACAACGAAAAGGTAGTATAGTTGGTAAAGTTGGTGGCGGTATGCACATTCTGATCGAGCCCTTTGTATTTACGGTCAACATCCATATACACAGTAGGACCCAAAAAGGCATGGTACATAGCCGTATAGAAGTTTTGTTTCTCTGCTTCTGATGCTTCAATGCTGATCTTTGCCAGCTCGGTGTTCCAGGCGGCTTGCGCAGCGGCCTTTGTTTGTTCAAAATCCCAGTTGGGGGCTTCTGTTCTCAGGTTCAATAAAGCGCCTTCGGTGCTTACTGACGAAAGGGCCATCTTCACTTTTACTTTCTCGCCTTCTTCAGTATTAAAGTTGAAGAACATACGCAATTGCCGGCCTGCCACATCGGGGAAGTTTTTGGTTTGGTTGAACTTGCCCCAAAAGCCGCGGTACACCTGTTTTTTGCTGAAGTCTTTACAACCATATTCTTTAAATGGTTTCGAAAAGGTCATGGCAAAATAAACGGTGCGGGTACGCGCCCAGCCAGCGGTTTGGCGGTAACCGGTAACCAGGGTATCATTCTCTACCCGAACAAAGGTCCAGGCATTTTTATCCTCGTAATTGTAAATGCCATGCATTAAATCGAGGATGATGTGCGCGTCGTTTGTTTTGGGAAAAGTGTATTGATGAAAACCGGTGCGCGTGGTGGCGGTTAACTCAGCGGTAATGTTGTCATCATCGAGTTTTACTTTATAATAACCGGCTTCTGCTTTTTCATTGGCATGGGAAAAAGCAGAACGGAAACCGGTTTTTGTATCGGTAGCCACGCCGGGGTTCAATTGCAGAGCCCCTACGGTAGGCATCACCAGAAAATCGCCGAGGTCGCTGTGGCCGGTACCGCTGAAATGGGTATGGCTAAAGCCTACGATGGTTTTATCGTCATACTGGTAACCTGCACAATATTTGTATACATCGGCGTTGTATTTCCCATTCATTTCATAAGGAATGGTATCGGTATCAGGACTCAGTTGAACCATGCCAAAAGGAACGGTGGCGCCGGGAAAGGTATGTCCCATGCGTTGTGTTCCAATGAGCGGGTTTACGTATTGTACGGCATTTTTTTGTTGAGCAAACAGGGATAAGGGCAGCATCGATAACAACAGGAAGCGTTTCTTCATGTACGATTTTTTCTTTATTTAATAAACTTGAACTGTTACAAAACTAGGGGTTAATATCCTGCTAAAACGCACCTAGCTTGCGGTTTCCTGTGCTTTTACGTATAAATCCCAGAGTTGGTCAACCGTTTTGCCGGTGTATTGCGCCCATACTGTGGCCTCATAAGTGCCGTTGTAGGCGGCAGCATTCAGTTTGTCAACAATCTTTTTATCGTAATTAGATTCTACCCAGGCTAAAAAACGGGCGGTAACGCGGTAGGCGTTGGTATAGTGGTGATCGGGTTTTACAGCGGGGAGCTGCCAGCCTCCTTTTTCATTATTTACGCCGTATTTA
>CBIMFG010000039.1:0-10799 GCA_966243125.1 uncultured Niastella sp. | reverse complement strand
GGAATTGCCGATATCAATAACACGGCCTTCAATCCATCGAAACCCGGCACTGATGATTACATTTATAAAGGAAATACAGCTAATTGGATAAAAGCAGCCAATACCATCAAACTAAAACTGTATACACAGGTAAGGTTGGTACAGGATGTTAAATCACAGGTAGCGGCCTTGCTGGCTGCGCCGGCCTCCCTTATCAATAACGAGAGTGAAAGTTTTATGATGCCGTATGGGGCTATTATCACTACTGATGACCGGCATCCGGCATATGGCGACTATACTGCAACGCAACGTGGTGGACAGCTATTCAGTCCCTGGTTGTATGAAATAATGAAGGGCCGGAATCCCGACATCCTCACCGGGCTTTCCGATCCAAGATTACCATACTACATCTATAATCAGAAATCAGCGGTAGGTGGGGCCAACCCAACACCGGAAAATTGTACTGAGTTCCGTGACGGGGGGTTTATTTCAATACTCTTTGGTTCCAATGGCCCTTGCCGTGATGGATCAAACAGCCAGACCTATTCCCTGATGGGCATTTACCCTGCAGGCGGCCGGTATAACGACAGTGCCGCCAAAAGTGTAAACTCATTGGGTAATCAAAATGCCGGAACAGGCGCCAGGCCGCATGAGTTTATTACCTATGCAGACCGCTTATACCTGGAAGCGGAATTGATTCAGGCAGGGGTTGTATCAGGCGATGCAAGAGCGGTGTTCAGCAAGGCGTTGGATGCCACGTTTGCACATGTGGACAATGTGGTAGCCAATTATGTAAAACCAGGATCGGCAGGAGCCGCACAAAATGTTCCGGTAATAGCCACATTGGCGGCCACTCAAACTTACAAAGACGCGGTACTCGCAGCATTTGATGCGGGTAACAGTGACAAAAAGATGGAATACATTATGACGGAAAAATGGATCAACCGCATTGAAAACCCCGTAGACAACTATACCGATTACCGCCGTACGAAGTACCCTGTGTTGTTTGCACCGGCGCCCGAAGGAACCGTAGTAAGTGTTACTGGTCCCGATGGAAGAACAACGCCTGTATCGAACGACAGACAGTATCCCTGGAGTATACCCTTTAGTACCGGCGAAATTGGTTTGAATAAAAACGCACCGCCTCAAAAAGTACCGGAAAATTATAAAGTATTCTGGCAACCATAAATGATAACCGCTAAATATACAAACATGAAATACATTCTAATAATATTCATAGTTACGTTCATCAGTTGTTCAAAAGACGATGGCGCTATTCCTGATAACATAGGTATAGAAGATGTACCAGCTGTTACTACTAACATCGAGTCGGGCGGCACAACAGCGACCATTGCCTTTAACAACCAGGGGGCCTTTGAAGGAAAAATAAAAGTAGCCTTGTATTTTACCGATGCAACACCACCCGCTAAAGTGGATGTGGTGGTACGCAAGAATGGCGCAGCCGCTAATGTAAAGTTGTACAAAGCAGATGTAACATCATTGCCTGCCAGCTTCTCCATAAAAGCAGCAGACATAGAAACGCTTTTTGGAACGGCGCTCAAAGTAAATGATACCTATGATTTTGCACCGGATATTTATGTTGGTGAAAAAAAGTACGAGGCGTTCCCGGTAACGGGAGTGGGCAGTGGCTCAGGTGTAACGGGCATGAACGTGATAGGGTTTGGGGAGTATGTACGTTTTTCAGTGAAGTAAGTAATATTTACAAGTGAGCCCTCGTCAACTGGCGGGGGCTCATTTTATTTAACCGTTATAGGTTACCAGTTCATCAATATTGGGAATAATAGACCGGAACAGATCCACGAGTTCGTTAAATCCGTCCTGGCTAAAGGCAAATTCGTTTATTACATCCAGTGGTTTTTGGCCTTCTTTATTTTTTTTATTCAGATCAGCCCCGCTGTGAAGAAGGATGTTAAAAATTGCCAGTTCATTATCAGCAAATGTTTCCCGGCCGCTCAGCGTCATTTCATCAATATAAAACCCAACCGCTAAATGTAGCGGCGTCATGCCACCACCGATATCAATATTCACATCGGCGCCGGCATCAATGAACGATTGAAGCATGACAGTATCTACCTGATCTACAGCATACCGAACGGGGTACATGGGCGTTTCATAGTTGCCAAAAAGCTGTGGTTCGTTGATGGTTTTAGGATCGGGGTGATTAAACATATATTTTATTTGGGGGCTAAAGGTAATTGAAAGAATATATTTGAAAAACCATTTTCCCGACGTCGGGAAAATGGTCGGCTTGCGATCACCTTCCTGACGTCAGGAAAGTGATCGATACCTGACACTGATCTCTCTTTCGAGTTCAGTTTTGTACCGATAGCGGTAAAATTTTAAACCGATAGAGGTTATCAGCAAAGAAAATTTTGATTTATATCAATGGCTTTCGAATAGTACAACAGGTTAGTAAAGTTGTTTTAATAGAATATACTATTAAATATTATTAACCACAAAAGAAAGCCAGATGAAAAAAGACTTAATTAAAGCGCTATTTGAAAAGTTTGAAGCAGCATGTTATGAAATTAACGGTGTAGATTGTTGGAGTGCAAGGGAATTGCAAGTATTGCTTGGGTACAGTAAGTGGGAAAATTTTGAGAAAGTCATTGATAAAGCACGGGAAGCGTGTGAAAATGCAGGAGAAAACCAACAGGATCACTTTCCTGACGTCAGGAAGGTGATCGAAGCAGGGAAAGGAGCTCAGCAAATGGTTGAAGATGTGGCACTTACTCGTTATGCATGTTACCTGGTAGGTCAAAATGGAGACAGTCGCAAGCAGGAAATAGCCTTTGCTCAAACCTATTTTGCCGTACAAACCCGTCGGGCAGAAATTGTAGAACAGCGGTTATTAGACTTTGAGCGGGTAAAAGCAAGGGAAAAACTAAGCCAAACAGAAAAGCAACTATCTGGGATCTTGTATGAACGAGGAGTAGATGAAAAAGGATTTGCGGTTATACGGTCTAAAGGTGATCAGGCTTTGTTTAAGCTTTCAACCGTTCAATTAAAAACTAAAATGGGAGTTCCTGAAAATCGCCCGGTGGCTGATTTCCTACCAACTATAAGCATAAAAGCGAAAGATTTGGCTGCAGAAATGACCAGCCTTAATGTACAAACGAAAGATTTGAAAGGGCAGAGTCCCATTGAAAAGGAACATGTAGACAATAACACTGCGGTGCGGAATGGTTTATTGGAGCGAGGAATCAGGCCAGAAAAGCTTCCGCCGGCAGAAGATGTAAAGAAAGTACAACGCAAACTGGAAAAAGAGGAGAAAAAAATGCTGAAGAGTATTAAACAAGGACAGGATGATAAAAAATAAGATATAGCATTAGTATCTATTATCGAAAATCCGGATAATTCGGTTATCCGGATTTTTCGAAATACTCATTTAAATTTGTTACCCATGAAAATTCAATACTGTTCCGACCTTCATTTGGAATTTCCTGCAAATAAAAAGTACATGGAGCGGCATTTGCTGGAACCGGTGGGCGAGGTATTGATATTGGCCGGCGATATCTTACCATTGAGTTTACACAAAACGCCTTCGGTATTTATCGATTTCATTGCAGATAACTTTGAACAGGTGTACTGGATACCCAGGTAACCATGAATATTACGACTATGACCTGGCAACGGTAGCCGATCCGTTGTTGGAAAAACTGCGCAGCAATGTGTGGCTGGTGAATAACCAGGTAATTGAATATAAGGACGTGAATTTCATTTGCAGTACCCTATGGAGTAAAGTAGACGTCGTGCATGCATTAGACATTCAGCGAAGCATTTCCGACTTTTTTGCTATAAAATGGAAGGGCGAAAAGTTAACTACCCATGAATTTAACCAGCTGCATAACCGCTCAGTTGAGTTTTTAGAAAATGCCTTTAAGGAAAAGACTACTAATGAACGTGTGGTTGTGACGCATCACGTGCCCACCCTTTACGACTATCCTAAAAAATACCGGAACAGTCTGCTCAACGGCGCCTTTGTAACAGAACTGCATGACCTGATCCATGATTCCGGTGCGGATTACTGGATCTATGGGCATCATCATTTCAATGTGCCATCCTTTAAAATTGGAAATACCGCTATGCTTACAAATCAATTAGGGTATGTGCATCATGGGGAGCATTATAAGTTTAATAAGAAGGCGGTGATTGAGGTTAACCTATAGGAATGCCCAGCCCTGGCACAATATTTTCTATAGCTGCCTGTCATACGACATATATCATTATTATTACAAATTTCCGCATTTCGTAAATTCCAAACTATTGACTGGCACAGTTTTGCGGGTCTATTCGACCTCATTACTATTTGAAAAACTATGCAAGTCACAATTCTACGCTTCCTAAAGCTGCTGCTTTTTGTTGCAACATCATTTTGCGCTAATGCCACTAATTATTATGTAGACCCATCGTCATCCGGGAAAAACCTCGGTACCTACGATGATCCGTGGCACGACATTAACGACATTCCCTGGTCGATAAATTATTTTAAACCCGGCGACAATGTTTATTTCCGGCGCGGTCAACAATACATGGGAACATTGTCTATTAATAGTAGCGGTGCAGCAGGCGCACCTATTACCTTCATGCCCTACGGTGAAGGCGCTGCTCCGCTGTTTAAATATGAACCCGGGCGATTTTCTGATCCTATGATCTATAATCGGGTAATGGTTCGCCTTAATCAATGTAATTACATCGTAATCGATGGCTTTGAAATGACGGACTACACCATCCGCGATTATGATCGTAGCGGTACCGCTAACGTGGGCTACGGCGTATACATATATAAAGGTCCCGGCAATGGCGGTTCTCATAATGTAATTAAAAACTGCAACATCTCGCGATTAGGTGCGGGCGTTAACATAGATGGTGGAAGCGACAATACCATCACCAGTTGCAACATCCGCAACCTACGCATGATCATCAATACACCTTATCAGATGTGGGACGATTTTGGCGCCGTAGGTATTGTGGTAGGCGGTTCTAACAATACCATTTCCCATAATCAAATTCAGGAATGCTGGAGTAATAGCTACGATTATAACCTCGACGGCGGCGCTATTGAAATGTATGGCGAGGTTTCTGATAACAAAGTATTGTATAATACCGCCAGCGATAACATCGGGTTTATGGAATTCGGAAGTGGCTGGGGTAGTCATGCGCTCAATAACCTCGTTGGTTACAACCTGCTCGTAAATAACGGACATGTATTCTGGATCAACTCCACCAGTATATTTGCCCTCGATGTTCGTAACCTCCAATTTTTCAATAACGATGTTGTTGAAACCAAAGCGGCCCGCCTTCCCGATGTAAGAAATCTGATCGGTATTACGGCTACCCCTTGGGTGTCGAATGTGCTTACGATGAAGAATAATATATTCTGGATCAACACTTCCTTGAATATCACTGATCCCAATTTTAAACCATTTAACGGTCCGCAAATGATCCATGAGAGCAACATCTTTCATTTGAATGGTGGCAGCCTGGGTTTTGAGCCGGAGTGGTCGGAACAAAATCTTCCTAAGAATGTAGAGGTGTTTGCAAATACTTATTCGTACGATCCGCTTACCTGGAATTACGATCTTCGGCCAACTTCCTGTGCTGTTAACTGGGGACAATGGACTGGCATTGTAAAAGACTTTTGGAATAAAGATGTGCCTTACAGTGGTGTGCCTGATGCAGGTATTTCCGAGAGCAATTCCAGTCTTACACCCGCCCGTATGTCAATGGCTTCAGATGGTTCAGTGACTGTCGTAAACCCTGATCAGGCAAACAGCCACTTAACTGTTTCGCCTAATCCGGCCCGGGACTATGTATACCTGAAATTGACAGGCACTAATTTTATAAACAAAGAAGTGTTACTGGTGAATATGGCAGGTGCCATACTTCAAAAGCAACAATTACAGGATGCAGGTGGCCAGGTGAAGCTGAACGTTAGCATGTTGCCGAAAGGTTCTTATGCAGTAAAGCTGATAGATGCCAAAACTGGTGAATCGCAAAGTACCACCTTTATTAAATAAGGGAGGGGCGTTAGATAGATGTTATGAAAAGGCAGGGTTAGGTGTTGCGGATTGAGTTGTCAAGAGATCCTTGACAACTGAAAGTATGGGTTAATGCTCTTCAATTTGTTACCCAAATAGAAAATGAGAGCAGGGAAATGAAATGGCAGATGGAATTGAAGATTAAGAAAAAAACAAAAACCCGCCAGCCTAAGCCAGCGGGTTTATAAAATATAATTTAAAACCTACTTCCCAACCGTCACAGCTCCTTTCTCAGCCCCATAATTAAAAACCACCCCACCTTCCACCACCGCATCCACCTTTATCTCCCGACTCCGCTCCCCATTCACACTATACATCTGAGTAGGCGTATTCAAAGCCCGCACCTTGCTAAACGTCAACCCCTGACTATTTTCAATATTAATCAAAGGTGAGGTTTCCGTGCATTGCAATGCCACATTATTAAGCGAAACTCCACTAGCCTCAATCAGATCAGCACCCCGGCGGCTTTTGATCATCACATCAGTTAAATGAATATCCTTGATGCTCATTTCGGGCAGTCCGCGAATCATCATCGCACGCGAAGCGCCATCACAAACTATGTTGTAGATATAAAACTTACGGAACTGTGGGGTGCCTTCATTCACCGGTGGGATCTCAACTTTACCATCGGCGAGTTTGGTGGGTTTGCCGAAATAATACATGTCGAACGAAATGGCATCGTTCACAATGTTGCGCATGTTGATGTTTTTGATAAAGATGTTTTCAACCACTCCGCCGCGGCCGCGTTGGGTTTTGAAGCGCAAGCCTACATCGGTGCCAATGAAGCTGCAGTCGGTAACAAAAATATCATGGGCGCCGCCGCTCATTTCACTGCCAATGGTGAATCCACCATGCGCTTTGTAAACAACGTTATCGTGTATATAAATGTATTGGGAAGCTTTACCCATCTTGCGGCCTTCTTCATCTTTACCTGATTTAATACAAATGCCATCATCACCACAGTCGAGCGTACTGTTCTTTACTTCTACATACGAGCAGGATTCTATATCCATACCATCGCCATTTTGGGCGCTGGGCAGGTTACGAACGCGTACGCCATCAAAGGTCACTTGTTCGCAGTATAAAGTGTGCAGGTTCCAGCAGGGAGAATTTTGAAAGGTGGTATTTTGTAACAATACTTTTTTGCAATTGCGCAGCACCACCATATTAGGACGCAGATAATCTTTTATAGCCGCATAGTCGGTTTTGGGGCTTTTACCATATTCGGCATTCATATAGGCTTCTGAAGGGTACCAGCTGCCGCCATCGGGGGTTACAACACCACCTGAGGCAACGAATTTTTTCCACTCGCCATCGGTTACCTTATTCTTCTTCACCATTCGCCACACATCGCCATTGCCGTCAATAACGCCATCGCCGGTAATGGCTATATTCTCCAGATCGGTACCTGAAATGGGCGCCTGGTTACGTACGGTCTTTTTACCTTCAAAATGACTTTCTATTAATGGGTACTGCGTTTTATCGCCCGTAAACTGCAACAACGCTGCCCGGCTTACATACAGATTTACATTGCTTTTTAACACCACAGGGCCGGTTAGCCAAATTCCCTGCGGTATGTGCACCACACCACCGCCTTGTTTGCTGCACGCTTCAATAGCCTTATTAATGGCCTCGGTATTCAGGGTCAATCCGTCGGGTTTGGCGCCAAATTGTGTGATGTTCAAGGTGTCTTTTTTGAAAACAGGAACGTTTACTTTGGGCAGGTTCTTCCAGGAGTAGGTTTGTGCCTGGGTAAAAAGACTGATGCTGGTGGCAATCGCTAGTAATGCTATCCGGTTCATTATATGTTTTTGAAGTTGTTGGCAAGACGGTGTGTGCACCTGTTCCGTTGCACTAATATACTGTCAACTGTACATTAATTATTCAATTGCCCGGATTGAAAAAAATTAAGAAATTGCTGCTGAATTGATTGTATGCTATTGACCATTACATCTACCCACCAACCGGCTTCGGACCTGAGCTTTCTGCTGCATAAGCACCCTGATAAAGTTCATGAAATTGAAATGGCTGCAGGGGTGGCTCACGTATTTTATCCGGAGGTTTCTGAAACCAAATGCACGGTTTGTTTATTGCTGAACATTGATCCCGTTGGCCTGGTGCGCCGCAACAGCGGCCCGCGCGGAAATGATTTTGCCCTGGAACAGTATGTGAACGACCGGCCCTATGTGGCCAGCTCGTTTATGAGCGCCGCCATAGTAAAGGCCTTCTCCTCCGCCCTGAATGGGCGTTGTAAGGATAAGCCGGAGCTGGTTACGGTTCCCATGCCGCTGGAGGTAGAATTGTCTGCCATCCCCGTACGCGGTGGGGAAACAGTAGTAAAAGAATTGTTTGAACCATTGGGTTATAACATTCACCTGCAACGGCATCCCGTTGATCCCAAATTTCCCGAATGGGGCGAAAGCCGGTATTTTACCCTCCGTTTAATCAATACGGTAACGGTGCAACAGTTATTATCGCACCTGTATATTCTGATCCCGGTTTGCGATAACGACAAACATTACTGGATAGGTCAACAGGAGATGGAAAAACTGCTGGAAAAAGGAAAAGACTGGCTGCCCACGCATCCCGCCCGCGAATTTATTACCCTTCGGTATTTAAAACACCAGCGCAGCCTGGCGAATGAAGCCATGGAAATTTTGTTACAGGACGAAGTAAGTACTGCCAATGAAGAGGCGACTGGTAAAGAACCGGAACAAAAAATAAGGGTGCATGATGTGCGGTTACAGGCCGTACGAAACGAACTGGTAAAGGCCCATGCCAAAACCGTGGTTGACCTGGGCTGTGGTGAAGGCAAGCTGTTGAAATTACTATTGGCCGAAAACCAGTTTGAACGTGTGCTGGGGATGGACGTAAGCTATCGTTCACTGGAAATTGCAAAGGATAAATTAAAATTAGATAAACTGTCGCCTAAACAAAGGGAGCGGATCGATCTGATACAGGGCTCCCTCACATACCGCGATCAACGCATAGAGGGGTTTGATGCTGCAGCACTGGTAGAGGTGATAGAACATTTGGATGAACCACGCCTGGCCGCCTTGGAAAAGATCATTTTCAAGTATGCTAAACCGGTGGATGTGGTGATAACTACGCCCAATGCCGAGTACAACCAGCGGTTCCCAAATTTTGAACAGGGACAAATGCGGCATAGCGATCACCGCTTTGAATGGACGAGGGCCGAGTTTCAACAATGGGGCAACCGCATTGCCGAACAATATAACTACAGCGTGGTTTATAAACCAGTGGGGGAAGAAGATGCCGAAGCAGGCGCCCTTACGCAAATGGCGGTTTTTACAACAAACGAAACAAGAATAGGCGCTCAGCGATTTGGATCATATGGCAAATAATAAGAACATACATATACCCGAACTATCCTTAGTGGTATTAATAGGTGCTTCCAGCTCAGGCAAATCAACCTTTGCCCGCAAGCATTTTAAACCCACCGAGATCATTTCTTCCGATCAATGCCGCGCCCTGGTAAGTGATAATGAAAACAGCCAGGAAGCGTCTACCGACGCTTTTGACGTGGCCCGGTTTATTACAGGCAAACGCCTGAAGGCCGGCTTATTAACCGTGATAGATGCCACCAACGTGCAGGAAAGTGCGCGTAAAGACTGGATAAGGCTGGCGCGCGAATACCATGTGCTGCCGGTGGCTATTGTGATCAATATGCCCGAAAAGCTGTGCGTACAACGCAACGAAACCAGAACCGACCGGGATTTTGGCAAACACGTGATTCCACAACAAGTAAGTCAGCTGCGAAGAAGTTTGCGGCACCTGAAGCTGGAAGGTTTCCGGAATATTATAGAGTTGCGTACACCCGAAGAGGTAGATGCTATTGAGGCCATCATTCGCGACCCACTGTACAACAATAAAAAAGAAGAACACGGTCCGTTTGATATTATTGGCGATGTACATGGCTGTTATGATGAATTGGTTCAACTGGTACAAAAACTGGGTTATCAACATACAGAAGGGATCTACAGCCACCCAGCCGGCCGTAAGCTGGTTTTTGTAGGCGACCTGGTTGACCGCGGTCCAAAAACACCGGCGGTGCTAAACCTGGTGATGACCAATGTAAAAGCCGGTACTGCTTTTTGCGTGCCCGGTAACCACGATGCCAAATTACTTAAGTGGCTAAAAGGAAAAGACGTGACCATTGCGCATGGCTTGCAGGAATCCATTGACCAGTTAAAACAGGAAACACCCGCCTTTCGCGAGGAAGTAAAACAATTCCTCGACGAATTAATAAGTCATTATGTATTTGATAGCGGCAACCTGGTGGTGGCGCATGCCGGCCTGCGCGAAGAAATGCATGGCCGCGGTTCAGGCGCCGTGCGGGACTTTTGTATGTATGGCGAAACCACCGGTGAAATTGATGAGTTTGGTTTACCCGTTCGCTACAACTGGGCAGCCGAGTACAATGGAAAAGCCATGGTGGTATACGGCCATACCCCCGTACCCGAACCGCAATGGTTAAACAGAACGATCGATATTGATACAGGTTGCGTTTTTGGCGGCCGGTTAACTGCTTTGCGCTATCCGGAAAAAGAACTGGTGAGTATACCAGCTTTGCGCGAATACGCCGTGTCAAAACGTCCCTTGCATAAAAAAGAAGGCCAGCTATCGCTGCAACAACAGCACGACGATGTGCTGGATATTGCCGATGTAACAGGCAAGCATATTGTAGAAACCACGTACGGGCATAACATCACCATCAAGGAGGAGAATGCCATCACC
>CBIMFG010000038.1:0-10982 GCA_966243125.1 uncultured Niastella sp. | reverse complement strand
GGGACGCGCAACGGGTGAACCTGGCCCGGGCGTTAGCTGCCAGTCCGCCGGTACTATTGATGGATGAACCATTCAGTGCATTGGACAATATTACGCGAACCGCTGTTCGCCAACTCTTCAGGGAACTGGAAGAACTGAAAAGCAAAACCATTATTATGGTTACCCACGATATTCCCGAAGCTTTTGAAATGGGACACACCATCGCCCTATTACAAAACGGAAAACTGCTGCAAAAGGGTAAGCCCAACGATTTGTTACACCATCCGGCCAATGAAGCTGTGAACAATTTTCTGGCGGGCAGTCAACTGTCGCTTGCATTAGCCACCATACCCGCTGAACAAATTTGGGCGTGGCTGCAAAACCAAAATAGTAGCAAGGCATGAACCATGCACAAACCTTATGGGGCTTTATAGTTGAGCATTGGCAAAAGTTGCTGGAGCAAACGCTGCAACATATAGGATTAACCCTTATCTCCATTATGCTGGCTATTGTAATAGGTGTACCTGCCGGCATTTATGTGGCGCGTAAAACAAAGCTGGCTGCCCCGGTAATTGGCATTACGGCCGTTTTTCAAACCATTCCCAGTATTGCACTGCTGGGATTTTTAATTCCATTAGCCGGCATTGGTCCTGTGCCTGCTATCATTGCTTTATTCCTGTATGGGCTGTTGCCTATTGTACGAAATACATATACCGGTATTGCCGGCATTGATGCGAATATTAAAGAAGCGGCCATTGCCATGGGTATGACCCAACGCACGCTGTTATTAAAAATAGAATTACCGCTGGCCATGCCTGTAATACTATCGGGAATAAGAACGGCTACCGTTATCAATGTGGGTGTGGCTACACTCGCGGCCTATATTGCTGCCGGGGGTTTGGGCGAATTTATATTCGGCGGCATTTCGTTGAACAATACCAATATGATATTGGCCGGGGCCATACCTGCCGCATTGCTGGCCCTGCTGCTCGATTTTTTGCTTTCACTGTTGCAAAAGATAAAACTTAAAAAACTATCCGCCGCCTTTATAACCATACCCTTGCTGATTGCTGTGAGTTCTTTTTACTTTACACCCGGCATCCGGCATACAGGGCTGCTGGCCGGGTTTACGCCTGAATTTATGGGTCGTAAAGATGGCTATCTCGATCTGCGATCGGTGTATGGGCTTCGCATGCGGCCGGTAGTGATCAGCGATGCAGTAATGTACAAAGCCGCTTATGAAAAAGACCTGGATGTGATCAGCGGCTATAGTACCGATGGCCGGATAAAAGCATTTGACCTGGGTACACTTGAAGATGATAAACATATTTTTCCTCCTTATTATGCAGCGCCCATTGTACGGGTAGCTGTCTTGCAACAGTATCCTGAACTGGAGGGTGTGCTTAATGTGTTAAGCGGACGTATCAGTGATTCCATTATGACCGATCTTAATTACCGGGCAGATTACCTGCATCAGGAACCGGAAACCATCGCTGCAGAATTTTTGAAAGCACAGGGCATCTGGAAGGCGCCAAGGGATGGAAAGAAAGGCGTGGTACGTATCGGTTCTAAAATATTTGCAGAGCAATACATTCTTTGCAATATGTATGCAATTCTGATAAAAGGGTATACCGATCTTAACGTAGAAACAAAGACCGGTTTGGGTGGTACACAGATCTGTTTTGGTGCGCTCAAGAATAATCAGATAGATCTTTATCCTGAATACACCGGAACAGGTTTGCTGGCTGTGCTGCAAACAGACGGGGCTACCGCGGCCAGATTGATACCCAATAAAGATGCTGTATACAATTACGTGAGCGAACAGTTTATGCAGCAATACCAGATAAAATGGTTACAACCTATTGGGTTCAATAACGCTTATGCATTAATGATGCGCCAATCGCAAATGAAACAACTGTCAATAACCAGTATTTCAGATCTGGTAAAACTAACCAATAAACAATGAAAACATTATTACAACAATACCAGGCTGTGCGGAAGCACTCTGTACATCTTTGCAGAAATCTTAAAACAGAAGATTATGTGGTGCAGCCTGTAGTAGATGTTAGTCCGCCTAAATGGCATTTGGGCCATACCACCTGGTTTTTTGAAACATTTATCCTGAAGTCCATCATGGGCTACGAGGAATTTGACCCCATGTACAATTATGTGTTCAACAGCTATTATGAAACAGTAGGCGTGCGGGTGGTTCGTACCGACCGGGGTAATTTGAGCCGGCCTTCAGTAGAAGACATTTATAAATACCGTACCTATGTTGATGAAGCCATGCATAGCCTGCTGGAATTAGATCTTTCAACAGAGCAGAGCCAGCTTATTGTTCTTGGGCTGAACCATGAGCAGCAACACCAGGAACTGCTGGCTACAGACATTAAATACATTTTAGGAAACAATCCTTTAATGCCCGCATATGAAGACGTGCAGCCCCCTATTGTTACAAAGCCTGATACAAACTGGGTAACCATGGAGAGCGGTGTGTATGAAATAGGGTACAACGGCGATGGATTTTGTTTTGATAATGAGCTGGGCAGGCACCGTGTTTATTTGCCTGCTTACCGTATTGCCAACACGCCGGTAACCAACCAGGAATACCTGGAATTTATGCAGGCAGGTGGTTATAAACAACACCAGTACTGGCATGCCGAAGGTTGGGATTGGGTAAGGAATAATAACATTTCTATGCCAATGTACTGGCATGCGATAGATAATGAGTTGTGGTGTTATCAACCCTCCGGTTTGCAACGCCTGCAGCCACATGAGCCGGTTTGCCATATTAGTTTTTATGAAGCAGCAGCGTATGCTGCCTGGAAGGGTATGCGGCTGCCTACTGAATTTGAATGGGAAGCTGCTGCTGATCAATTCTCCTGGGGGCAGCGATGGGAATGGACAAACAGTGCATACCTGCCATATCCTGGTTTTGTAAGAGCTGCAGGTGCGGTAGGCGAATACAATGGTAAATTTATGATCAATCAAATGGTGTTGCGGGGCGCTTCAGAAGTTACTCCGGAAGGCCATAGCCGCAGTACCTACCGCAATTTCTTTCATGCACCTTTGCGCTGGCAGTATACGGGCATACGGCTGGCGGAACATATTTGATCAACCCTGCGTAGCAGGGCCCCACTTGCTGATAAATATAATTGTCATTAGAACGGCAAAAAAACTTAAACCGGCACTGATGCGTTGAATGTTTGCATAAGTGTTAATAAAACTTTGCTGGTAAAGCTTTTTAATTGCCTGTTGTTGTGGATCCAGTTCAGGTGGAACCCTTGCATCGCCCAGGTTGGATGCCTGTTGTACAACCAGGTCTTTTTTTTCATTATTCAACGAAAAGCTTTGCAGCCCATGCTGCAGGGCCGTTGTAAAAAATACAATAGCCAATGCCCCAAATACCGCATTGGCTATTACTCTTGAAATGCTGGTCATGGCATTGTTAACACCGGAAGCAATACCGGAAAAATGTTTTGAAAGCGATCCCATGACTGTTGACGTTAGCGGCGTAACGGTTAACGTCATTCCAACTCCAAGGACCATGATGCCGGGGAAAAAAGTATAAAAATATTCACGGGCGCCACCGGTTTGTGTAACCAGTGAAAGCAGTAATTGTCCAACGCCGGTGATCAATGGGCCGGCTATCAAAAACAGGCGGGAGCCATATTTATCGGCCAGCGCACCAATATAACCTGAGGCCGAAGCCATAAGAATGGTAAAAGGTAAAAAGGTGAGCCCCGATTGAAACTGGGTATATCCCTGCACCTGTACCAGGTTCAGCGAAAGAAAAAGCGTACTGGCACTAAGCCCTGCGTATAAAAAAAGTGTAAGCAGGTTGGTACCACTGAACACAGGATTAGAAAATAAGTTAAGCGGCACCATTGGATGACTGCTTCTTTTTTCAATAAGCACATACAGGATCAGAAAAATTAGCCCGCCCCCCAATGCCAGATAAACGGTGAGGTTATGTATACCAACTAAAGGAATGCGCAGAAAGCCAAACGTTAATAACGTAAGTCCTGTTGCCAGTGAACCGGCTCCCCAGAAGTCGATGCGTTTACTGTCGTTCTCCCGGTTTTCGTTTACTTTAAAATGAAGGATGATAAGGGTAATAATACCCAGCGGTACGTTTATAAAAAAGATGTACCGCCAAAGACCTGCATCGGCCAGTGCACCGCCAAGAATTGGGCCGCCCATTGTAAACACGGTGGAGGAGGCCGACCAAATGCCAATTGCTTTCCCGCGCTGCTCAGCATCAATAGAAGCAGAAATAAGTGACAAACTACCCGGGATCATCATAGCGCCACCAATACCCTGGATGATCCTGAAAATAACAAGCGCTGTAATACTGCCGGCAAATCCGCAAAATGCAGACCCCACGATGAATACAAAAATGCCCACCATGAAGATCTTCTTACGGCCCAGTTTGTCGCCCAGTGCGCCGCCAATTAATATTAAAGAAGCCATCATTAATAAATACCCGTTCAGGATCCAGAACAGGTCGGGGCCATTGGCATGAAGCCCTTTTTGAAGAGCGGGCAATACCACATTTAACCCGGTCATATCAATATAGCCCATGGCTGATGCCACAATAGTGGTGATCATGACCCAGCGGCCGGCGGGGCTTTTTAATGGGACCGTTTTCACTACCGGTAGTAAGTATTTTTTATTTTTCTATTACAGAGAGAAAGTTACCTGCAGGGTCTTTAAACCAGGCTATAACCGGACCTTCGCCACGGAAAATGCCTTTTTTATCGGTTTTCAATGGGCCGTTATCATAGTGCTCGAAAACAATGCCACGTGTTGTTAGTTCATCAACAGCAGCTTCCACATCATTTACTACAAAATTGAGCACCGTAAAGGTGGCGGGTTCGTGGTTGTCTTTTTCATAGATCATTACGCCTTGTTCCATACCGGGCAGGTTTAAACTCAGCGTATTCATGGGCGACCTGGTAACATCGAGTGAAAGAAGCCCGTTATAAAAGTTAAAGGCCGCTTCAAGGTTATTTACGGAAAAAGTACTGAATGCTTTTTCAAATGTTAATGTGCCCATATGATCCTGTTTTATGGTGTATGCCATAAAAAGCATGCCAGTGCCAATTACTCAGCATTTTGCGAAATAAGTTTTTGCAGATTCTTTTGCTTGCCCTCGTTCAGCAACTGCTGACAATAGCTGGTATAATAATGATGGGTGATCATAAATGACATCGTACTGTTGCGCCAGTTATCAACAACTGTTCCCAGTCTTGCTTCCACTTCGGCCTTCACCAGTTTGTTATGCACAAAAAAATCATCGGTGCCAAGGTGATAAAGGTCAGCATCACAAATAATTTTCTCTGATAAAGACTGAGGGTTTACCGGCATTTTGGTGGCCATGATGTACTTACTTATTTCTTCAACAATATTGGATGCAACCTTTCGGGAAAATAAGAAGTCTACCAGCAGGTCAGTGCTTTTTAGCTCGTGCGAGTTGGTATCGGCCAGTAAATAACCGGTATCATGAAACCAGGCTGCGGCCAGCACTTTGAACAGCTCCAGGTCGTTGTATTGATAAAATGTTGCGATCTCTTTTGTATGGGCTACTACCTCAATGGTATGTTGCAGGTTGTGATAGAGGAGAAACGGGCGTTGGTATTGTTGGAAGAGGCCACTTACATGTTTCTCAATGTCGGCTAACAAGGTCACTGTCTGCATTTTTCTAAAGAAAAGGGATTTAGTGCCTGAAGTTCTTTTGCAATTCTGAAGAAATGCTGAATCCTGCTATTCCCGAACAATTAAATAAGTCTCTTACATTTATATCTTGAATAAATATGTTACATATGAAAAAACCTGGAATGGTTGCACTCTTTTTGTTGGTATTGGTAAGTAAGATAGTAGCGCAGGATAAAATTGAAAAGTGGGATGTATATGAATTAACGCTAAAAGGCCCATCAACCGGTAATCCGTTTATGGGAACAGAATTATCAGGCAAATTTACCAATGGCGATAAAGTATACGAACAGGAAGGGTATTATGATGGCAATGGCGTTTACAAGATCCGGTTTATGCCCGATAAAGAAGGTACCTGGAGTTATGTTACCACCAGCAATAAAAAAGAACTGAATAACAGCAAAGGCAGTTTTGAATGTACGCCTGCTTCAAAAAATAACCATGGTCCGGTAAGAGTACAAGCTACTTATCATTTTCAATACGAAGATGGAACGCCCTACTGGCCGTTTGGTACTACCATTTATGAATGGCCGTTTCAGGATGCGGGAACAAAAAAACAAACCGTAGAAACAATGGCCGCCAGCGCCTTTAACAAGGCCCGTTTTTTAGCTGTGCCGCCTTATAAAGACCGGTATATATCCGGCCCGCTCACTATTACTACATTTCCTTTTGAAGGCACCAATAAAGACAATTGGGATTTTTCCCGGTTTAACCCGGCGTATTTTAAAAACCTCGATTCCTGTGTAGAAGAGTTAAGAAAAATTGGTTGTGAAGCGGATATGATCCTGTTTCGTCCGTACGATAAAGGCAAATGGGGTTTTGATATGATGGGGCAGGAGGTGAATTTGCGTTTTACCCGTTACATGGTAGCGCGTTATGCAGCGTACCGTAATATCTGGTGGAGCATGTGCAATGAAAACAGTTTTATCAAAAACATGACCGATGAAAATTGGGACGAACTGTTTCAACTGGTGCAGGCAAAAGATCCTTATCATCACCTGCGCTCCATACACAATGCCGATAGAATTTACGATTATGCAAAGCCATGGGTAACGCATGTAAGCCTTCAGTATTACAATGTGGTAAAAGCGCCCTGGGGTACGCCGTTGCTGCGTGATCTGTATAAAAAACCGGTGGTGAATGATGAGATCAATTATGAAGGTGATATTGAAAGCCGCTGGGGACAACTGTCTGGTGAAGAAATGACCTACCGGTTTTGGAATGCCTATATGGGTGGTGGTTATGCTACTCATGGCGAAACGTATAAAGCCAGTCCGTGGATCTCTTACGGTGGTAAGTTGATTGGCACAAGCCCGGCGCGCATTGCATTTCTAAGAAAGATCGTTGAGAGTGGTCCTAAAGGTGGACTGGAACCGATAGATCAGTATTGGGAAACCAACATGGCCGGTAAGGCCGGTGAGTATTACCTCATTTATTTTGGAAAAGATAAGCCTGCCAAATGGGATTTTGTGTTGCCTAAAAGAGACCTTACCAATGGCGCCAAATTCAAGGTAGATCTCATTGACACCTGGAATATGACCGTTACGCCTGTTGACAAGGAGTTTGAAATAATTCCCATGCCCGATAACCGGTATAAGTTTATTGAGAAAAACAAAGCTTCTATAAAGCTCCCTGCCAAACAATACCTGGCATTGCGCATTTACAAAGTTGCAGATGGAACTAAGGTTGCCAATGATGGCCGGCATGAGTTGGAATAAGAAAGGTAAAAAAAATGTTATTACACACATGACACTGTAGCTGCGTCGTGCATCTTTTTATTAAAAAGCCATGAAAAGGAAGGTGCCCTGTCTAATGACAGCTTATATACTGGGTGGTTTGTCGGCTTTTGCGCAACGCGGCTGGCAAGACATTGACACCACCGGTTTTCTTAACACACAGCTCATTACGAAAGACGGCTTTACGCTGCTGTTCATCAATAAAGATCCTCTTTTTGACAGCGCAGCAGAAGAAAAAATTAAAGCGGCGTTTTTTAGAGTGTATCCACGGCAGGCACAACGGTGTAACACCGCGTCGTCACGCACGGTTACTTTTGTGATCGATCCTTCTTACGAGGGGGTAGCTGGTACGTGGGGGGATGTAGTAAAATTCGACGCATCTTATATTCGTAAAAATCCAAACGATATTGATGCGGTAATAAATGATCTGTGGAAAGATTAGGATGCCTCCCCGGGCATATAAATAAGCCAATTACAATTTTATCATATTTCCCGCTTTAATTAACTTGTGCTGTAATCAGGTTATTGGAGCATACTATATTACATACTGAAAAGGAACTACTGCAATTGATCGCCGGCGGCGATGAACAGGCTTTTACCATGCTGTTCAGGCGTTACACGTTATCTATGGGCATGGTAGCCCGCAAGATATTAGAAGATGAAGCCGCCCGGCAGGATGTACTCCAGGAAGTGTTTATCAAGCTTTGGCTGAACCGGGAAGAATTGCCCAATATTGAATACCTACCCGCCTGGCTTAAAAAGGTTACTGTGAACGAATGCCTTATGTACCTGCGTAAAAATGCTGCTTACGATAAAAGGCTGGCAGGGCTGGCGCAACAACCCCATACAGAAGAAGAAAATATTTACCATTCTATTGGCGCCAAAGAATTACAACAACAGATCCAGGATTTTATTCGCACCATGCCTGAACAGCGAAGGGTTATTTACGAATTGAACCGCATAGAAGGGCTGTCGGCCAAAGAAATAGCTGAAAGGTTGAACCTGTCACATGGTCATGTACGCAACGCGCTCAGTGCTACGCTAAAAAGTATTCGCGATCACCTTGGTCCGCTGCCTTATATAGTATCCGCCCTGCTGCTGAACAGGTTTTAATTATTTATAAAAAAAATGTTACTACACACATGACACTGCTGTTGTGTCGTGCATCTTTTATATAACGTATGAATCAACAACGCGTACAATACCTGGTAGAGCAATTTATAATCAATCAGTTGACGGTAGAAGAGCAGCAGGAATTTCATTCTCTGCTGCACAGCCCGGAGCATTACCCTGGAGTAGTAACAGCTTTTGAAACAAGGAGTGGGGAGGTATATGCTTCGAAGGAAACAGATGAAACTGTAATGCATTTATTGCATAGGGCGCCTATGGCCGACAGGCCGGCAATTGTGGAAGAGGCGCCCGTTCACCATATTTCTTTTATGCGCCGATGGGGGTGGGCAGCTGCAGCCGTTCTCATACTGTTGTCGGCAGGAATGTATTTCTGGAGCTCCAATATACTGGTTAACCGGCGTTCACAATTATCCCAGGTGCAACAGCAAAAAGATGTGGCCCCTGGCCGGGATGGTGCTGTGCTGACGCTGGCCGATGGCTCAAAAATAGTACTCGATAGCCTCGGTAACGGCACCATCGCTAACCAGAACGGAACTGATGTGGTTTTGAATAACGGGCAGTTGAAGTATGAATCGGGCAGCGAAAAAACAAATGCTGCGCAACAATGGAATACAATGCATACGCCCAAAGGCCGGCAGTTCAATGTAACCCTGCCCGATGGTACAAGAGTGTGGTTGAATGCCGCCAGTTCCCTTACCTATCCTACAGCATTTACCGGCAATGAAAGAAATGTTCAATTAACCGGTGAAGCGTATTTTGAAGTGGCGAAGAATAAGGCTATGCCTTTTAAAGTATTGGTGAATAGCAAGGCCGCAATTGAGGTGCTGGGCACGCATTTCAATATAAACGGGTATACTGATGAAGATGCAATCCGAACAACATTGTTAGAAGGAAGCGTGAAGATCGTCAATGGTCAATGGTCAATGGCCAATGGAAAAACAGCCGTTTTGAAACCAGGAGAACAAGCTGAGGTGAGGGCAAATTCACCATTGACCATTGACCATTCACCTGATTTGGACAAAGTAATGGCCTGGCGCAATGGCGCTTTTAATTTCGAAGGAGCGAGTTTACAGGAGGTAATGCGGCAACTGGCCCGCTGGTACGATATAGAAGTGGTGTATGAAAAAGGGATTCCCGAGATCAGTTTCGTAGGTGAAATGAGCCGGGATATAACCTTGTCGGGCGTGTTAAAAGCCCTGGAAGCATCCAATGTACATTTCAGGCTGGAAGATAACCGGCGATTAATAGTACTCCCCTGATTCTTTAACCAAATAAAATAACTACCAAGGCGATGATCAGATAAACAGGACAAACCCGTACAAAAAACAGAACCGGAAGTGCTACCAACACTTCCGGCTGTTAAGTCCCGATAAATCGGGACGATGTTCAGTCAAACCAAAACAGCTTTACACGTTCGTTTTAACCAAACAATGCAATTTATGCAAAAAACTGCTTATGGGGCCTGGTCCCATAGTATCTCTATTAACCCGGCTTTAAAAAGGAGGTTGCTGATGAAGATCAAACTAACCGCTGTTCTGCTCCTTGCATTCTTTCTGCAATTGACCGCCAACGGCCTGGCGCAAAATGTTTCTTTTGCCGGAGAAAATGTACCGCTCACCAAAGTGTTTAAAGCCATTAAAAAGCAAACCGGTTATTTTGTTTTTGCCAATGTAGATGTGATCTCCAAAACCAAACCGGTCACCCTCTCAGCCAGTAACATGCCCCTGAATGATTTTCTGAAGCTGATGCTCAAAAATCAACCTGTTGGTTATATCATCGAAGGAAAAACCATCATTCTTTCTTTGAAACCCACGCCGCCAACACCACATATAGCGCCTGCTTTAACAGACACCGCGCCCAAAGTTGCGTTAGTAACCATCGTTGGAAAAGTTGTAGATGTAAAGGGCACCCCGGTATCGGGCGCCAGCATCGTACTAAAGGGTGGCAGCCGGGGTGTTAACTCAGGGAAAGAAGGCCACTTCATGTTTCCATCCATTCCACAGGGCGGAAAATTACAGATCAGTTCCGTTGGGTTCGAATCGAAGGAAATTGAAATAAGACCCGGTGGTAATCTGGTCATAGAACTTAAACCGTCCTTATTAAAACTCGACGATGTGGTGGTAACCGGGATGTTCAACCGCCGTACAGAAAGTTTTACCGGCGCTGCACAAACTTATTCCAAAGAAGACCTGCAAAAAGTAGGCAACATAAACGTTATTCAAAGCCTCAAGAACCTGGACCCCAGTTTTTACCTGGTTGAGAACCTGGCCGCCGGTTCCAACCCCAATGTGTTACCCGATATTCAGTTGCGCGGCCAGTCGGGTTTTCCCGATCTCAAAGGCGAGTACCAAACCAATCCCAACCAACCCTTATTTATACTCGATGGGTTTGAAGTATCGATCACCCGCATCATTGATCTTG
>CBIMFG010000037.1:0-11047 GCA_966243125.1 uncultured Niastella sp. | reverse complement strand
CCGCGATCTTTGGCTTATCTATCCCAAAGTCTTTGATCAGTGTATCTTTCAGTAAGCTTACGGTAGCGTATTGTACCGGATCGCCATGACTATTAGTGACAGTTCCTGATATGGAATATTGGCCAAAAGTTTTCAGCACGCTGCAACATAGAAGGAATAGGATAACTTTTCTCATGCCTGTGTTTAAAATAGCCGGATTTAATTGTGACGTTGATAACGAAGACCAATTTAGTAACTTTATTGAATAATCGAACTAAATTGTATATCTGTGCAATTTTGAGCAATAAACGTGTTGATTTAGCCAATAAGTGTGTTTTAAATTTCATAGGTACCATTAACCGTTTGCGTTACTATGTGAGTTATTTATAAATTACCTTACGCATTACAGTTGATTTATGGGTCAGCATAATAAACCATTTGCAAATAGTGGAACTGTATGCGTTCTGTTAACCAATCTTTAACGACCGCTACAAAAAACTGGCCCCGTTTTATCAAGCGCAGTTATTACCGGTATGTAAAAACAGCTCATGCTGAATTTATAAAAGAAAGGCAAAATGAATTAGAAGAAAATAGTTGATCAGCTTAAATTTTCATAAAAAATAAGACAATCCAGAAGCTTAGAAAAAATTATGCCATGCGTATTTCCGGGCGGTTAAAACAGTTGGTGTGTAAGCTCAAAAATAAATATGGTAGTCTCGGGAAATAGAACTAAATTTAGAGTAGATGCAGTTATCTTCTCTCTCGTTTTAGTTTTTATTGTTTTTTATTTAGATTTTTCTTTAAAAAGTTAAGTTTAATTTTAATTCAGTTTTTATTATTTCGTTTCAAAAGATAACTGTACTGAGGGCAGAGTCAAATCTGCCCTTTTTTATGCTTTTCGGTAACCCAGGCGGTCATCATGGGACTGATCCTGTACCGCTCTCCTACCTGGCTTCTTTTTTAGCCATTACGCAATCGTCGCTGAGCAGGATAAGAAGCACTATTCGCTAATTATAATATGAACTAGTAGTTAATGATGCGAAAGCGTATTAAATTTACACTAACTCCAAACCAGATGATTACAGCAACTAAAATGAGTATTCATGAAGCTTCAGGAATACAGGCCAATTAAAGCGCTTGAACCCTATATTAAATGCTACCGTATTATCAACAGCGAAGCGCTGTTGGTTAACCGCGTTCTTCCGAACACTTCAATCACTATGGCCTTTCAGCTTCGGGGAGAGGTTTCGTATGTAAATAGCGAAAAGCAAATTCCGTTGCCTGCCACCTCTTTATCGGGCTTACGAAAGTCTGTTCGCTTGATAAGGTATGAACCAAAATCCACCGTTTTGGTGGTGCTATTTAAAGAAACGGCGTTGCCAGCATTTTTTAAACATCCCATTCATGAGCTTTTCGAAGAAAGTATTGCGTTAGACAGTTTGTTATCGTCAGCTGAACTAAGCCGGCTCGAAGATACGCTGGCGGCATCCGGCGATTATGGGGAGAAGATCGCAGTGGTAGAGCGGTTTCTTTTATCGAGGCTGCGGGAAAAACACGATGAATTAGTAACTGAAGCGGTGGCAAGGATCCGGTTGAGCGGGGGGCAGGTAAAAATCAGCAAGTTGGCTGAGAGCCTATACATCAGCCAGGACGCTTTTGAAAAGCGATTCAGGAAAACTACCGGTAGTTCTCCAAAAGATTTTGCCTCTATTATCAAGCTGCAGACCGTTATTAATGTAAATAAACGGGACAGGTCCCTCGCACCGGTAGCGCTGAATGGAGGTTATTTCGACCAGGCTCATTTCAACCGCGCCTTTAAACGCTTTACCGGCCTAACGCCCGGCGTTTTTTTCAAGGCACCAGTGTTCTGGTGAAATCAATGATTTTATACAATCTTTTGTCTGTAAAACTGACCAACTTGCATGCATAAAAATTTACCAGATGATGTCAAAATCAAGGTATGGATGGGCATTGACATTTTCGGTGCTTATCAGTATGAATTGCATTGCACAAAACAGTTCAGTTAACAAAAAAACAAAAGAAAAAATGGAAATGCAACAGGATGTAAAGATGACCGCAGTAGTGAACCCGGACAACGTTAGTCTCATTGACAAAATAGTTATACCAAAGAAGTCTGTAGAAGAAATGCTTAAGCAAACCAGTTCACTAAACCTGTTTATTAAAAAACTGCCTGGTCTAATCAGTCAGCAGGCATTTCAGCACACCGATGACGAGGGAAACATGACGTTAATAACCGTGGCAACCTGGAAGGATCAGCATGCGCTGAATAATGCCAGGGAAGCTGTACAAGGTGAGTTTCAGCGCCTGAATCTCAATCCACAGGAGTTTTTCAGCCGGCTTGCTATAAAAATGGAAAGATCGGTTTATCATCCTATTAACCACTAGGTAGGTAGCGTTTGTTATCATTAACAGTTTCTGCCGTAAAGTTGAAGTAGTTCAACATTTTATTTTACTCCTTCTGCTTTACTTTTTGGTTGCGGATCTTCGACAGGAACTCGGTGGTCATGCCCAGGTAGGAAGCAATCACGTACTGCGGAAACCGAAAGGCCATTAAAGGATACTTTTGCATAAACAATTCATATCGTTCCTCTGCAGACTGGGTTAAATTGCTGATGATCCGCCGTTGCATAAAGGCTACGGAGCGTTCCGCCAGGATGCGGAAAAACGTTTCGAATTTGTGATTGGCCTCTTTCAACCTGCTTTCCTGCTCATAGGGTAGTTGCAGCAGCAGCGAGTCTTCCATGGCAACCACAAACATGCTGGCGGGCTGCTGAAAAATGTAACTGTTATAATCAGAGATCCACCAATTTTCGATCGCCAGCTGTATAGTATGGTCCTGCCCTTCATCGGCAACCACATAGGCTCTCAACGATCCCTTCAGCACAAAGTACCTGCTTTTTGCAGTGAACCCGGGCTGAATGATGAACTGGCGTTTTTTAACCCGCATTTCTTTAAAGGCGGCTGCAAAATCCGCTGCTTCTTCATCGGTGAGCAGTACAACCTTTCTAACGTACGCTATGATGGTTTGTTTGTTATCCATGTGATAGTGGCAAATGTAATAAAGCAAGTCCGGCATTCAAAATGCCGGACTTGTTATTATTTATAGTTATTATAATGCATCTGCCAGGGGAAAGTCTATTTCCAGGTGGGTTAAGTTGTGCATGTAGTTACTGATTATTTTATCGCCCAATACTATTATAACATCGATCATATTGGCTTCGGTATAACCAGCTTCAAAAAAAGCTTCAACGGCCCCGGCGTTTGCTTTGCCACGATTTTCCACAACGGAAGCGGTGAACGTTGCCAGGGCGTTCAGTTTGCTGTCGAACGTTGCTTTTCCGCTTCGTATTTCCAGGATCTGTTCAGGGGTGAAACCATGTATTTGTGCTAATACCGTGTGAGCCGACTGACAGTACCGGCAACCATTGATCTGGCTGGTCACCAGATTAACTACTTCCCTTTCTTTAGCCCTTAAAGTGCTTTTCCGGTTTTGAAGGGCCAGGTAATCTCCCAGTGCAGTTTCGTTTTTACCGAAGTAAGCATATAGATTTGGAACAAATCCCAATCCTTTTTGAAGGTTATCAAAGATGGCCTGGTTGTTGGCTGATACGTCTGTTCTTGCTGGTACTGAGAAGTGTGTTGTTGTAGTTTCCATTGCTTTATTTTTTTATGTTGTTATGTCATTGTTGACATCACAAAAGTGCAACGAAAACATCCCTCTTTTCAATGAAGTACATTAGGAAATAGCCTTGAACCAGTTCAACCTAAAATCTTGAACTACTTCAAGATATCGCACATAACTCCCGCGGCATTGTTAAAAATGCAAATAATGACAGGGCGATTTAAAATTTTTTTACAAAAATACCTCTTGTTAAAAAGTTGGATATCATTAAGAAACAGGCAGTCATTCAACCAATATTCCATAAAACTACACCGCATACAAATAACCGGTAGCGGCGTGGTACTAATAATATTAGTAATTTGGTGCCAGAAATAATAGCAACACCCAACCAAATTAGTTTATGGCTGCAAAGTCCGACATATTTGCCCGTTTGCAGAAGGAGATTCTTTTGCTCCAGGGATTTACACCCGCGTCCAATACAACAACCAATTGGGCGGGACTGGAGCAGATACAATCAGCTTTCCCTAATAGCACATTCCCAACAGGTGCTGTTCATGAATTCTATTGCGAGGACGCACCTACTGTTTCTGCCACCGCTGGGTTTATTGCCGGGATCTTATCTACACTATTTCAGCAAGTGGGAGTGCTTATTTGGATCAGCCCATCAAAAATAATCTTTCCTCCTGCACTTAAACAATTTGGACTGGACCCCGGGAAAGTCATTTTCATTCATGTAAGAAAAGAAAAAGACCGATTGTTTGTAATGGAAGAAGCGCTGAAGTGCGATTCAATTACTGCTGTTATAGGTCATATTGATGAAATGAGCTTAACAGAGAGCAGGAAGTTCCAATTGGCGGTTGAAAGCAGCAAAGTCACGGCTTTTCTTATTCGCCAGCAGCCAAGGAATAAGACTACTTCCTTTGTTACCCGTTGGCGAATAAAGCCGCAACCAAGCGTAACAGAAGGCATGCCAGGGGTTGGGTTTCCCAGGTGGAATGTGGAGCTGGAAAAGGTTAAGAACGGAAAACCTGGCCAGTGGGAAATGCAATGGAGGGCAGGGAAATTCCTGATTAACGCCAGGGAGCACATTGAAATAGCATTTCAAAAACGGAAAATTGTGTGAGATGGAGAAAAGATATGTGGCGATATGGTTTCCAAATCTGGCAACAGACTGGTTAGAACTGCGCAAGCCTGAACTGAAAGACATTGCTTTTGTTTTTTGTGCGCCTTCACACGGACGAATGATCATTACAGCATCCAATCCGAAAGCGCAGGAACTGTTGATACGTAAAGGGATGGTACTGGCTGATGCCAGGGCCATTTGTCCGCAATTGCAGCAATTTGATGAAAAGCCCGGGCTTACCAACCAGCTTCATAATAGAATTGCAGCATGGTGCATCCGGTTCACACCCACTGTGGCGATAGATCCTTATGGCGGAATTATATTGGATGCAACAGGCTGTGCGCATCTATGGGGAAACGAGGAAGCTTATGTAGCCGATATTCTTAAACGGCTGAAAGTAAGAGGATACTATGCAAAGGCCGCAATGGCCGATACCATTGGCGCCGCATGGGCTGTATCAAGGTTTGGAAAAGAGATGATTGTACAAAAGAGCAAACAACCGGATGCGCTCCTTTCTTTACCGCCGGAAGCTTTGCGATTGGAGGAAGGAACAATAGAAAGGTTATATAAACTAGGAATAAACAAAGTGGAGTTTTTAATTGGTATCCCCTCCCCTTCCCTTCGGCGCAGATTTGGCATTTCTATTGTGCAGCGCCTTAACCAGGCGCTGGGAACAGAACAGGAATTTATTCAACCCATAATACCGCAAACACCTTACCAGGTACGCTTACCCTGTATTGAACCGATTGTTCGTATCGAAGGAATTGAAATTGCCTTGCAAAGATTACTGGAAGAATTGTGTGAACGATTACAAAAGGAAGGGAAAGGATTGCGCACAGCTTATTTTAGAGGCTGCCGGGTAGACGGAAAAGCGGTAGGCATTTCCATTAGCACAAGCCGTGCTTCGTGCAACATAGCTCACCTGTTCCACCTTTTTCAAACGAAATTGTCAACCATAGAACCTGACCTGGGCATTGAACTTTTTTTATTGGAAGCAACCCAGGTGGAAGATTATACGCCCATACAGGAAGAATTTTGGAAGAACAGTGCTGCATTAAATACTGCAGGTATTGCAGAATTGATTGACCGGTTGATGGGAAGGATACCTGCGGATGCCATTCATCGCTATTTGCCCGATGAACACCATTTACCCGAACGGTCGTATAAAAATGCTACATCCCTTACAGAAGAGCCAACTGCCGAATGGCCTACTAGTAAGCCAAGGCCCCTGCTGCTATTAGAACAGCCACAGCGAATAGCAGTAACGGCGCCTGTTCCTGACTATCCGCCAATGAATTTTCAACACGAAGGAAAGTTTCACAAAATAGTTAATGCAGATGGCCCTGAGCGCGTGGAACAGGAATGGTGGATTGTGGAAGGCCAACACAGGGACTATTACACTGTGGAAGATGAACAAGGTGGCCGCTACTGGCTTTTTCGATCGGGACATTATGATGAAACAAACAAACCCTATTGGTACCTGCACGGCTTTTTTGCCTGAAAGATGTTAAGCTATGGACTATACTGAACTTCAGGTTACCACAAACTTTTCCTTTCTGCGCGGCGCCTCTCATCCGCATGAAATCGTAGCGCATGCAGCGGCGTTAGGGCATAAAGAAATTGCCATTACCGACCGGAATACATTAGCCGGTATTGTTCGGGCTCATAGCGCAGCCAAAGAACATGGAATAAGAATAATACCTGGCTGCCGGTTGGATCTGTTAGATGGCCCCGGTTTACTTGCCTACCCCACTAACCGGGAAGCTTATTCTTTACTGACCAGTTTATTAACAACTGGAAATATGCGGGCAAAAAAGGGCGAATGCCTTTTATACAAAAAAGATGTATATAAACATTCAAGGGGAATAAAATATATTTCCCTGCCGCCTGACCATTTAAACGAGGAATTTGCTTTTGACGCTTCTTACGTTCATAGCTTACAGGAGTATAGAGATGCGTTGGGTAATAATGTTTATATAGCTGGAACAAAAAAGTATGGTGGAGACGACCAAAAACAGCTTTTCCGTTTGAATGAGCTTGCCAGCCGGTTTGGCATACCACTGGTTGCCACCAATGATGTTCATTATCATTCACCAGCCAGAAGGCAGTTGCAGGATATTATAACCTGTGTTCGCGAAAAATGCACCATCTACGAGGCTGGCTATCGCCTTCATGCCAATGCAGAAAGATATTTGAAGCCTGCACATGAAATGCACCGGCTGTTCAGGCAATACCCCGGCGCCATACGATATACAAGGGAAATTGCAGAAGCCTGCCAGTTTTCCCTCAATGAATTGAAGTATGAATATCCTGAAGAGATTATTACTGCCGGGCGTAGTCCACTGGAAGAACTTACCCATTTGGCCTGGGAAGGAGCGAAAGGACATTATGGTGACGCTATACCGCAAAAGGTGATCGATAATATCCGGCACGAACTTCATTTCATCGGGGAAATGAACTACGCCTCCTACTTTCTCACTGTTTATGATATTGTTCGCTATGCCCGGCAGCAGGGAATACTTTGCCAGGGAAGAGGATCAGCAGCCAATTCAACCGTTTGTTACTGCCTTGGCATTACTTCTGTAGATTCCATAAAGTTTGATCTGCTTTTTGAACGGTTTATATCCGCCTCCCGTAACGAACCGCCTGATATAGACGTTGACTTCGAACATTCGCGGCGCGAAGAGGTGATGCAGTATATTTTTAGAAAATATGGTCGTGATAGAGCTGCTATTGTAGCTACCGTTACGCAACAGCATTCAAAAGGCGCCATTCGGGATGTTGCCAAAGCAATGGGACTTTCGATGGATGCCATTAACCGGCTTGCAGCGTCGGTAGGATCGTTGGGCGAATACCCCGAAGAGCCAATGAACAAAGAGCGAATAGCGGAGGCAGGATTTGATATCCAGGATAAACATTTGCAAAAGATTTTGGAACTAACGAGGCAGTACATTTCTTTCCCACGCCAACTGGGCCAACACACGGGTGGGTTTGTTATCACTAAAGGCAAACTTTCCGGCCTGGTTCCCATACTGAATGCCCGAATGGAAAACCGTACCTGCATTGAATGGAACAAGGACGACATTGATGCATTGGGTTGGTTGAAAGTGGATGTATTGGCATTAGGAATGCTTACCTGCATACGAAAGGCTTTCGATCTTGCTAAGGAAAAGTATGGCCTTAACCTCACACTAGCCAATATTCCACAAGACGATGCGGCTGTGTATGACATGATCAGCGCGGCTGATACCATTGGCGTTTTTCAAATAGAATCCCGGGCGCAACAGTCCATGCTGCCCCGGCTAAAGCCACGATGCTTTTATGACCTGGTAATAGAAGTGGCAATCGTGCGGCCCGGGCCTATACAGGGCGACATGGTGCATCCCTACCTGCGGCGACGGAACGGTGAAGAACCCGTGGAATATCCTTCGAAAGCGCTGGAAGACATCCTGAAAAGAACATTGGGAGTTCCTCTCTTCCAGGAACAGGCAATGAAGATAGCTATAGTAGCAGCCGGCTTCACGCCATCAGAAGCGGACAAACTGCGAAAGAGCATGGCCACTTTTAAATCACCCGGCCTGGTATCGCATTTTAAAGAGAAGCTGATTAAAGGAATGGTGAATAACGGCTATACAGCAGCGTATGCAGAGCGGGTATTTAAGCAACTGGAAGGATTTGGCGCTTATGGATTTCCAGAAAGCCATGCGGCCAGCTTTGCCCACCTTGTTTATATTTCCTCATGGCTGAAATGTTATTATCCTGATGTGTTTGCCTGCGCAATATTGAATAGCTTACCGATGGGGTTCTACCAACCCGCACAATTGGTAATGGATGCGCAAAAACATGGAGTAGAAGTGAGACCAGTTGATATAAACTATTCTCAATGGGACAATACATTGGAAGAAAAAGCAGGTAAGTTTTATGCGCTTCGCCTTGGTTTCCGGCATATCAGGGGAATGAAGGAACAGGATATACAGTTACTATTATCTCATAGAACAAAGAATTTTACCAGCATCAATGCGTTGCGTAAAATCGGCATTTCTGATACCGCCCTCGAAAAACTGGCGGATGCAGATGCTTTCCGGTCTATTGGCCTGGACAGGCGACAGGCGCTATGGGAGGTTTCTACTAAAGACTCCCCTACCGGCCTATTTGCCAGCAATCAACATCATAAACACGAACAAACTATTCCTTTGCCGTACATGTCGGCATTCGAACATGTGTTGCAGGATTATCAAACCACGGCGCTTTCCATTAAAGAGCATCCGGTGAGTTTTGTAAGGGAAAAGCTGAAACAACTTCAGGTGATCTCTTCTGCAGCTCTTCAAAAAGGTGTAGATGGCGATATGGTGAGAGTGGCCGGATTGGTATTAGTAAAACAAAGGCCCGGCACGGCGAAAGGCGTTTGCTTTATGACGATTGAAGACGAGACGGGTACCACCAATGTAATCATATTTGAAAACCTGTTTAAAGAATATAGAAAAGAAATTGCTTTGTCAAAATTGATCATGGTGGAAGGCAAGCTACAGAAGCAGGGAACTATCATTCATGTGATTGTTGAACGATGTTATAATTATTCGAAGCTTTTTTTGGAAGAAAAGAATAAAAGTTCAAAAAAGGAAAATACTACAGCGCAATTGAGTATGTTTCCGAAAGGGAGGAATTATAGATGAAGCCCTTGGCTGGTAAGTATTATAGATAAGGAGAAATTAACTAAGTTTACATTTACATTTATTCATCGGTTTATTTATTGTCAGTCAAACAATCATACGAAGAAAAAGAGCTGCTTTTCCGGATAGCTAAAGGAGAAGAAACGGCATTTCAACTTCTTTTTAAGCAGTATTACCCCTCATTGGTGTTGTATGCCGAAAGATTCGGTTTAAGCAGAGAAGATGCGGAGGATGCAGCCATGAGTGTATTGGGCAAGCTGTGGCAGGGGCGTTACAAGCTTCCGGAAATAAGGTACCTGCCCGCATTTTTATATAGGTCTGTGAGAAATGGCTGTATCGATCTTTTAAAAGCGAAAAAGCGGGCAGAACAAACGGAGAAAGTTTACGGTGAGCAGGAACTCCCGGGCGAGGAAAGCTATGCGCTGCGGGAAGGCATCAGGGCTGAGGTGCTGAGGCGGATCCATGAAGATATTAAGTCCCTGCCGGAGAAATATAAAATTGTATTTGAACTTACCTATTACGCAGGAATGAACAGCCGGCAAATTGCTGAAAAATTGGGGTTATCCATTACCAACGTAACCAGCCGGAGAAGCCGGGCGCTGCAATTGCTGAAAAAAGAGCTGTTAAAAAAAGACTTACTGTTCCTGTATTTCCTGTTAATTCATTTAAAATAAAAAAAGTTGGTTGGAATCTGTGACAAAATACCAGATCTAAAGTCTTTCCTGTAAGCACTCTTTTGTGCTGATCATTATGGACGAAGATTTAAAACAGATTCATTTATATATACTTCTTTATCTGGAAGGCGAACTGTCTGCTGCCGATCAATTACAATTGAACAGATGGATAGCGGCCCATCCTCATAACAGGCAGCTTTTTGAAGAGCTTACCAATGGCGACCTGCTTCAGCAGCAATTGCAAAGACTGCATGAGGTAGATACCGAGGCGGCTTTAAAGAGATTTAACCTGAGTGAGTATGCCGCCCAAAAAGATCTTAAAACACCCATTGTTCACCGCATTCATTTTCTTCGCCGGTGGGGCTGGGCCGCTGCGGCTGTTTTGATACTGGGTGTGGGCATTATAACCGCCGTTGTGGTGTCTTCCAACCGGCGCAAACCTGCACCAGCTTTAGCGCAAACACCGGCGTCAGCTATTCTTCCCGGAACGAACAGAGCGGTGTTGACCGTAGACAATAAAAAAATTAACCTGTCATCAAAGAAAACAGGTATTGCCGTAGGGGAAACCATTGCATATACAGATGGCGAGCAGCTTTCCGATGCCGGTAAAGTAGTAACATTGACCACTCCCAAGGGCGGGCAATACCAGGTAACGCTTCCAGACGGTACAAGGATTTGGCTGAACGCCTCTTCTTCCATAACCTTCCCAACAACTTTTGTTGCCGGCGAACGCCACGTTACCATCACCGGAGAAATTTACTTCGAGGTAGCAAAAAATAAACAACAACCCTTCGTGGTTGATGTAAATGGGAAATCAACAGTACAGGTTTTGGGCACAAGTTTTAATATCAACGCTTATGGCGATGATGGAAACATTACAACAACGCTGTTTGAAGGAAGCGTGAGCGTAAAGGGCAGAGGGCAGAAGGCAGAGAGGAGAGATGAAGGCAAAGAGGAG
>CBIMFG010000036.1:0-11071 GCA_966243125.1 uncultured Niastella sp. | reverse complement strand
GGGCATAGAAGCCTCACCAGTTGCCAGCGCCAGTGCTACGGTACCTGAGTCGGCGCCAAATGCGACACCTTTCGACATTCTGGTGTGCGAATCGCCACCAATGATGATCGCCCACTCATCTACTGTAATATCGTTGAGTACTTTGTGAATTACATCTGTCATGGAATGGTATTCGCCTTTGGGGTCGCGGGCAGTGATCAAACCAAACTCATTCATGAACTTCATGAGCTTAGGAATGTTTGCCTGCGCTTTTTTATCCCATACCGAAGCGGTGTGACAACCTGATTGATAAGCACCGTCAACGATGGGCGAAATAACCGTAGCCGCCATAGATTCCAGTTCCTGAGCGGTCATTAAACCGGTTGTATCCTGAGAACCTACGATGTTTACTTCTACGCGTACATCAGAGCCTGCGTGTAATACTTTGCCCGGAGTTACGCCAACCGCGTTTTTGTTAAAGATCTTTTCAACTGCCGTCAAACCTTGTCCTTCATTAGAGATTTCTTTTGAAGGCGCAAATACAGGCGTAGCTTCAATACCTAAAAGCTTAGCTGCGATGGTTTGGATCTTTTTACCGAATACGATAGCGTATGATCCGCCTGCTCTGATAAATTCTTTTTTCTGCGGAGTAAGCGCTTTGGAAATGTCGATCAGTTCCTTGTCGCCATTCTCGTTATATAATTTCTTCGATTTTGTGTTGATGGTAAGAACGGTACCGGTGGCAACAGAATACACTTGTTCCAGAATAGGTTCCCCGTTTTCATTGCGAACAACCTTGCCATTGGCATCTGTCTTTTTAACCCAGTTTTTGAGGTCAATGCCAATACCGCCGGTAACGTCAACTGTGGTCAGGAAGATGGGAGAGATGCCGTTTGTACCACCTACAATAGGGGCAATATTCACAAACGGAACGTATGGGCTGGCTTGTTTACCGGTCCACAGCGCCACGTTGTTTACGCCCGACATTCTTGATGAACCTACACCCATGGTGCCTTTTTCAGCGATCAGCATCACGCTTTTGCCGGGGTGTTGCGCCTGCAGCGCCCTGATCTCGGCTTGTGCCTGAGGAGTGATCATGCACAAACCATGCAGTTCACGGTCTGAGCGGGAGTGCGCCTGGTTGCCCGGAGAAAGTAAGTCGGTAGAAATATCACCTTCGCCAGCGATAAAGGTTACTATTTTAATTTCTTCAGGTACTTCGGGCAGTTTGGTGAAAAATTCAGCCTTAGCGTAGCTTTCGAGTATATCTTTAGCGATTGCATTGTTGTTTTTGAAGGCCTCTTTCAGGCGATCTGTATCGGCATCATAAAGGAAAACCTGCGTTTTAAGCACTTTGGCAGCTTCTTTGGCGATAGCGGCATCATTACCCAGCGCCAGGTCCAGCAACACCTGAATAGATGGACCACCTTTCATGTGTGATAACAGTTCAAAAGCAAAAGCAGGGGTAATTTCTTCAACTTTGGAGGCGCCAAGAATGATTTCCTTTAAAAATTGAGCTTTTACGCCAGCTGCACTCGTAGTCCCGGGCAACACATTATAAATAAAAAAATTAAGGGACTCTTTCCGGTGCGCATTTTGCGGATCTTTTATCTGAGCGATGATCTCGCTTAGTAATTCGGCGCCATCGATCGGCTTAGGGTGCAGTTGCAGGGCTTTTCTTTCTTCAATTTCCTTAAGGTATTCATTATAACGGCTCATACGATTATCTTTTGTAATCGAATCCGCAAATGTAGTTAATGTCACTAATATTACACAGCGATCTAAAGAATTAACCTTGGAGGGGTTCTTACAAACGGTTGTATGTTAATGATTTAAACGGGAAGGACCGTTCTTGTGATATTTGATCAAAATCAAAATTCAACTTCCCCACATCATCGGCTCAATATTTCACCTATTTTCACGCCCGCTATCGCTATCCTTTCCTTTCAGAATTACCGCCCGTATTCCTCTCGCAATGCATTTCAATTGGTAATTCTATAATGCCCATACATGAGCAGGAGACTGGCGTACATCCTTTTTTACATATTGGTTCTTATTTTATCACAACCTGTTTACAGCCAGCAGCAAGCCTGGAACTGGTTTTTTGGCGATCATGCCGCCATTTCATTCAGCAGCGGGGCGCCTGTAGCGCTTTTAAACAGTTCCATGCTGGCCGGTGAAGGCTGTTCTTCCATCTCCGATTCTTCAGGCAATTTATTATTCTATACAGATGGCATAAGCGTATACGATGCCCACCATACGTTGATGCCCAATGGAGCAGGTTTAAAAGGCGCGCCTTCCAGTTCCCAAAGCGCCCTCATTGTTAAAAAGCCCGGCAGCAAAAACCTGTTTTACATTTTTACCATTGACGAAAACTTTAACAACGGCGCCAACGGGTTCCAGTATTCAATTGTTGATATGACGCTGAATGGCGGCCTGGGCGATGTTGACCCCGGTAATAAAAATGTGCAGATCAGAGGTGGTACCATGGAACGCCTGGCCATAGCAAAACACAGCAATACTTCAGATTTCTGGATCCTGATCACCGACTTTACAAATGATGAACTTCTTGCGTATAAACTAACCTGCGCCGGACTGCAAACCACACCGGTGCAAAGTAATGTGGGTACTTTGTATGCCGGAAACTGGCGGTCAACATTCGGTTATATGAAAGTGTCCCGCCAAAACAACCGCATTGCCATGGCAGGGTGGGAGAAGCAGTCCTTTCTGCTGATGGATTTTAACAATGCCACAGGCGTAGCCGCCAACAGAATAGACATCACCAATAGTAAAATTGACAATTATACCTATGGGGTTGAGTTTTCGCCCAATGGCAAACTGTTGTACGGTACTACGGCCGATGGTCCCCGGGGTTTGATCCTGAATAACCTGACTATGGACACCTTCCGGTTGTTTCAATTTGACTTAACCTCCGGCAATGCCGCTACTATTGGTAACTCCTGTACAACCCTGGCCAGCCATAGATCGGTCAGTTCTCAGAATTATAGTTTCTACTTTGGTGCATTGCAATTAGGGCACGATGGTAAAATATACTCGGCTAATGCAACTGATACTTATTTAGGGGTGGTGCATTTGCCTGATGTGCCCGGCACAAATTGTAATTATGTGCTCAATGGTGTAGATCTTAAAGGACGTGTCAGCGGTTTGGGCTTGCCCAATATTCCTGCAGACTATGTGCAGCCAAAATATGATACCGTCATCAAAAACACCTGCGTGAATGGGTATGCTGTTTTGAATGATGGCACCCGCATCACAAAAAACGGGGTGTATATCACGCACGCAACTACGTCAACTGCCTGTGATAGTATTATCGTTACAAAAGTGATCGTGAACCGCATTGATACCACCAGGCTCCATGCGGCCGTTTGCGCAAACCAATTACCCTACGTTTGGGAAACCTACCCGCTTACGCAACCAGGCCAATACTTTGTTAGAAAAAATAACAGTTTAGGTTGTGATTCGGTGGTGGTAATGAATTTTACTATTCTGCCCACTGCCAGTGCTGTTGTTGATACCACCATCTGCGATGGACAATCTTATTTTGGCCATACCAGTGCCGGAACCTATGTAGATGTGTTTAAGGCTGCCAACGGTTGCGATAGTACAAGAACCCTTCATCTTACTATAAAATATCCATCCACCTCTGAAACAGGTAAGACCATTTGCGAAGGCTACAGTTTTTGGGGGCATAGTAAAACCGGCGATTACCGGGATGTGCTGGTGGCCGCCAATGGTTGCGATAGTTTCCGCATCCTGCATTTAACCGTGCTGCCTGCACCCATTGCCAATGCTGGTCCGGATCTTACTATCTGCTATGGCCAGGGCGCTGATTTGCAGGGAAGCGGCGGTACTACCTATTCGTGGTCGCCCATAACATATCTTAATGACCCAACTATTGCTAATCCCCGGTGTACTCCAGACAATTCTATCACTTACACGGTTGCTGTAACAGATGCTAATGGCTGTACTTCCCTGAACAACGACAACATGATGGTTCGCGTAGTGAAGGCAAGCGTTTCTGTTGGCTCAGATACCATGATAACCGCCAATGAACCGTTGGACCTGCATGCCATTGACGTTAACAACAATCAGTTCACAAAATTCAAATGGAGCCCCGCAACAGGTTTAAATGATCCCAATTCAAAAGACCCTATTGCTATTTTGGGACCTGGGGTTTATTCCTATACCCTCACTGCCCGCACCGATAAAGACTGCAGCGCCAGTGACGAGATAAAAGTAACTGTATTTAATACCATTGATATTTATGTGCCAACAGGCTTTACGCCCAATGGTGATGGCAGGAACGATGTATTAAAACCGGTGTTGGCCGGCATAAAAGAATTAAAAGTGTTCGAAGTGTTCGATCGCTGGGGCAAAATGATCTTCAAAACAAGTAAGGCTGGTGAGGGCTGGAATGGTCAACAGCAGGTTAGCGGCACTTATGTATGGTATGCAGAAGGTATAGATATTTTGAACCGGCCTGTTAAGCGAAAGGGGGTTACGGTTTTGATGAGGTAATTGTTTATCTTTTGGCAGAGATTACCAGTTACCGGTTACCGGTGACCCGGCAACCGGCAACCGGTAACTGGTTATTTATGTGGCGGCATATTACTGGCGCCTATATCGCGGTAGATCTTCCAGCCGCCATTTACGGGTTTCCATACGACTACATAAGTGCCTTTGTCGAGCAATTTGCTGCCTTCGCCAAACGCTTCATACGTACCTGTTTCCGCCAGCAGTTCTGCACCACCGGTTATCTCATGCGTAGTCAGTTTCATTTCTTTTATTCCTGATCTAATTCCGGCGCCCCAGGCCGAAGCAATGGCTGCACCCTTTGCGGGTTCATGGTTGTTTGTGATGAACCAGGCGTCCTCTGCATAATGGGCAGCCAATGCATTAGAGTCGCCTCTTTTCATGTCTTCTTCAAATTTTCTGTTATCGCTTTCGATCACTTCCCTTGCTTTGGCAAGATCAAACGCAGGGGTAGTAGTAATGGCTGTTGTGTCGCCCATGCGGGCGTTGTTGGTTTCGTTACCAGCCTCACCGCAAGAAGTCATAAAACTGATACCGCTTGTAATAAGCAAAAGCGTGCAATACTTTTTCATGTTGGTAATTTTTACTAAGATAATGGCTTTATATGCCCAACAGCCTGTGCTTTGTATGATCCTGATCATCATTGCACTGTTCCTGATGCCCGGTTTTTGTAATAATTTTTTATTTAATAAAAATTGAATAACTTAACAGTATAAACAGCTCTTAAAACAATTACCATGGATACGGTAAAAGATATACTGCAAACTAAAGGACATGTAGTATACACGGTGAATCCGGAGAGCTCCGTATACGAAGCTTTGGAAACACTGGAATCGAAGAATCTCGGTTCCCTGGTTGTTTTGGAAGAATGTGGTAAACTGGATGGTATTTTTACAGAACGTGACTACGCCCGCAAAGTAATATTAAAAGGAAGATCCTCAAAAGAGACCAGGGTAATGGACATTATGACCGAAAGCCCGGTGTTTGTAACTCCTGATACAAAGATTGACTACTGCATGCAATTAATGACTGATAAACACATCCGTCATTTACCTGTGCTCGATGACAATGAATTGGTTGGACTCATTTCAATCGGTGATCTGGTAAAACACATCATTGATCAGAAAGACTCCATCATTCAACATCTTGAACATTACATTACCAGTTAACAGTTAAAGCAACTAACCCTTTTTTGATCGTACTATTGGGGCAGTATGGCCTGGTGCCGTTGGTTTTATTCAAATAGGGAACGTTTATGCATGTCGTAAATGTTACCCCAGTGGAAGTATTATGTTATGCCGGGAAATGAAATCCATAGTAATCAATTATGGCCGTTGCTATTGTACGCAGGCGTGGTAATCATTCTGCTTATTGCCATACTTTTTCTTTCTTATATTTTAGGTCAACATCACCACGATCGCGCTACTGATAAGCCATACGAAGGAGGGATAGAACAAAGCGGTTCTGCACGCCTTCGCTTCTCTGCTCAATTTTACCTTGTTGCCATGTTGTTTGTGATTTTTGATGTAGAGGCCGTGTTCATTATTTTATGGGCGCTGGGCTTTTATGAACTGGGCTGGTATGGCTATGCCGGCGTGGCTATTTTTATTGGTCAGTTGGTAGTAGTGTTGATCTATGAATGGGGTATAGGGGCGTTGGATATTGGGATAGATGGGAAGAAGATATTAAAGCGGTATAGAGAGTTAACCAGTTAACCAGTTAACCAGTTGACCAAGTGAAACAAAGAACATAAAACATAGAACTAATGAAGTGGTGGTTAAGTAAAACAAACGATACAACCGGTAATTTCTCCGGCAACGGCAGTATGGAAGAAGCCGTTGGTCAAAGTATTATGCTTACCTCCGTGCAAAGTTTGGTGGCCTGGGGAAGAAAAAATTCCATGTGGCCTTTTCACTTTGGGTTGAGTTGTTGTTTTGTTGAAATGGCTACTGCCATTACCAGCAAGTACGATGTGGCGCGCTTTGGCGCTGAAGTAATTCGCGGTACGCCGCGCGAAGCAGATGTAATGGTAATTGCGGGGACTGTGTTTATAAAAATGGTACCTATTATAAAACGCTTACACGAACAAATGATGGAGCCCCGCTGGGTGATCTCAATGGGCAGTTGCGCCAACAGCGGTGGTATGTATGATATATATAGTGTAGTGCAGGGCGTTGATAAATTTCTGCCGGTTGATGTATATGTGCCCGGTTGTCCGCCCCGGCCCGATGCATTTATGCAGGGACTGGTACTGCTGGCCGATTCAGTAGGAAAAGAAAAACGGCCATTAAGCTGGGTTATTGGCGAACAGGGTGTAATTAAACCGGCGCTTTCTTCCATGAAAGAAACAAAACGGGAGGAAAGAATGAATATGATAAACTTTAAAGGGGTTGATGAGGTATGATGTGTTATGGACGATGCCGATGTTATATTGCAACAGTTGCAGCAACGGTTTGGGGTTGATGTTTTATATCAGCAAAAAACAGTTGACGAGGTGCTCACCTGGTGGGTGTCGAAGGAGGATGTTGTACGTGCGGTTGAATTTCTGAAAACAGCCATCACCCGGCCATTCCGTATGTTGTATGATCTGTGTGGTATTGATGAGCGCAACCGCAACCGATTCAATGGCCTGCCCATGGCCGAATTTACCGTAGTGTATGTATTGTTCTCGTTTGAGCGTAATGAGTTCATCAGGCTGAAGGTGCCATTACACGGCGAATACCCTTCCTTATATTCTATTACTGCGCTATTTAAAAATGCCAATTGGTACGAACGTGAGGTGTATGATATGTTTGGCATCCGCTTCGATGGACATCCACACTTAACCCGTATTTTAATGCCGCTTACCTGGCAGGGACATCCTTTGCGAAAAGATCATCCGGCACGGGCAACCGAAATGGGGCCGTTTCATTTGGATGAAAGTTGGCAGGATCGTGAACAGGAAGCCCTCCGGTTCAAACCCTCAGCATGGGGCTTGCAGGAGCATGGCGATGATGCCGATTTTATGTTCCTGAATATTGGTCCGCAACACCCGGGTACGCATGGGGTACTGCGTATTATTCTGCAATTGAATGGCGAAGATATTGTAGATGCAGTACCTGAAATAGGTTTTCATCACCGCGGCGCCGAGAAAATGGCCGAACGGCAAAGCTGGCATACGTATATCCCTTACACCGATCGCGTTGATTACCTGGGCGGCGTTATGAATAACCTCGCTTATTTATTGTCCGTTGAAAAGCTGGCCGGTATTGAGCTGCCCGATAGGGCCATGGTGATCCGCGTAATGCTGTGCGAACTGTTCCGCATTGCCAGTCACCTCGTTTGGTTTGGCACGTTTGCGCAGGACCTGGGACAACTATCTCCCGTGTTTTACATGTTTACCGATCGCGAGAAAATATTCGACATTATTGAAGCCATTTGTGGGGGACGTATGCATCCCAACTGGTTTCGCATTGGCGGCGTAGCGCAGGACCTGCCCAATGGCTGGCAACATCTGGTGCAACATTTTGTCGACTACTTCCCTCCTAAGATCAAAGAGTATGAAAAAATGGTGATCCGGAATAGTTTGTTCAAGGCACGCACCAAAGGCATTGGCATTTATACGTTGGAGGAAGCGATAGAGTGGGGCGTTACCGGACCCGGATTAAGGGCTTGTGGGTTTGAATGGGACTTCCGCAAAATGCAACCGTACGGCGGCTATCATTGGTTTGATTTTGATATTCCCACGGCGCAAAATGGTGATTGTTTTGATCGTGCATTGGTACGGGTAGAAGAAATGCGGCAGAGCCTGCGCATTGTAGAACAGTGTTTGCAAAATATGCCTGCAGGCGATTATAAATCGAGCCATCCGCTTACAACACCACCCTTAAAGAAATTCACCATGCAGGATATTGAAACCCTTATCACGCATTTTCTGAATGTGAGCTGGGGACCGGTGATCCCCGCTGGTGAGGCCATGAGTTGTATTGAAGCCACCAAGGGGGCCAACAGTTATTACTGCATCAGCGATGGCAATACGGCTGCCTATCGGGTGCACATCCGCACTCCGTCATTCCCGCATATGCAAATGGTGCCGTTTATTAGTAAAGGGTATACAGTTAGTGATCTGTTAAGTATACTGGGTAGTATTGATTTTGTTCTCGCTGATATAGATCGCTAGTTCTTAGTTCTGAGTTCTATGTTCTGTGTTTTCAGAACAAAGAACAAAGAACATAGAACTTAAAACATAGAACTTATAAATGATAACAGAGAAAGTAAATAAAGAAAATGAAGTTAAGCAGCAGGTACAGTACCTGACCGACATTGAGCGCCAGTTCATTGACCATGAAATAAGCCTGGTGCCGCATAAAAGTGCTGCCGTTATTGAAGCGCTGAAAATTGTACAGCACCAGCGTGGCTGGATCAGCGACGACAGTGTGAATGCAATTGCCGCTTATTTACAAATGAGTCCGGCCGAAGTGGATAGTGTGGCTACTTTTTATAACCTCATTTTTCGCAAACCGGTGGGCCGGCATGTGATATTGGTGTGTGATAGTATTTCGTGTTATGTAATGAAGTATGGCGATATCTACAAAGCACTGCAGGAAAAGCTGCTTATTAAATTTGGTGAAACAACCAGCGACCAGCGATTTACTTTGTTGCCAAATTGCTGTTTGGGATGCTGCGATCATGCGCCGGCGCTTATGATAGACAATGACCTGTATAAAGACCTGACCGTTGATATGCTCGAACGTATTTTAAAACAATACACCTGATGCTATATGGAACGTCCGCTCACACAATATATTCATCCCGGTTGTCTGCCATTTGATATAAAAGAATATGAAATGACGGGCGGTTATGCAGCTGTGCGAAAAGCGCTGAGCGGTATGACGCCAAAAGAAGTACAACTGCTGGTGAAAGACAGCGGACTAAAAGGCCGCGGTGGCGCCGGGTTTAGTACCGGTGTAAAATGGGGCCTTGTACCTATGGATGATAAAGCCCCGCATCCCAAATACCTTATTGCAAATGCCGATGAAATGGAGCCCGGTACATTCAAAGACCGGTTGTTACTGGAAGGTAATCCGCATCAACTCATTGAAGGCATAATCCTGGCGGCCTATGCCATTCAGGCGGAAGTGTCGTTTGTGTTTTTGCGTTGGGCATATAAAAAGGCCGCTCAATTGCTGCGCCAAAGTATACATGAAGCTTATGTGGCCGGTTTTCTTGGAAAAAATATTTTGGGCAGCGGGTTCAATCTCGAAATGCATTTACACACCGGTGTTGGCCGCTATATGTGTGGGGAAGAAACCGCTTTGTTAAATGCCCTCGAAGGCAAACGCGCAACGCCAAGGGCAAAACCGCCTTATCCGCAGGTAAGTGGTTTGTATGGCAAGCCAACCATCGTAAACAATGTAGAAACGCTTTGTAACATTCCGCACATTGTAAACAATGGGGCCGATTGGTTCAAAGGATTAAGCAATAGTGAAGACAGTGGCACCAAACTATACGGCGTGAGTGGAAAAGTAAATAATCCGGGTTGCTGGGAACTGCCGATGGGCGTAACCATTCGCGAGTTAATTGAAGAACATGCGGGTGGTATGAAGAACGGGTATCAGTTAAAAGGCGTGTTGCCTGGTGGCGCTTCCACCGATTTTTTGACTGCCGAACACCTCGATGTACCAATGGATTTTGCTGCTGTTGCAAAAGCCGGGAGCCGTCTTGGTACTGGTACTATGGTTGTGTTGGATGATGCAACCTGTCCGGTTGGCTTTGTACATAACCTGCAACATTTTTTTGCACAGGAAAGTTGTGGCTGGTGTACGCCTTGCCGCGAGGGATTACCCTGGGTAGAAAAAATGTTATTGAACCTGGAGCTGGGGAGTGGCACGGCCGAAGATCTGGAGTTGCTGGAAATGCATACGCACATGCTGGGGCCGGGTAATACATTTTGTGCATTAGCGCCCGGCGCTATGGAACCTTTGCAAAGCGCCCTAAAATATTTCAAGGATGATTTTGAGAATCATGTTTCAATGCATAAGTGTCCTTATGATTAAAAAAGTTGTTTCATGTTACAGGTTGCAAGTTGCAGAGAAAAACCTGGAACCTGGAACTTGGAACCTGGAACCTGGAACCTGAAACTTGTAACCTGAAACTTGGAACTGAATATGTCTACAATCTACATAGATAACAAAAGTTACAACGTAAAAGAAGGGAAGAACTTATTAGAAGCTTGCCTCGGGTTGGGTATCGACTTACCTTATTTCTGCTGGCATCCGGCCTTGGGAAGTGTGGGCGCCTGCCGGCAATGCGCCGTAAAGGTTTATAAAGATGAGAACGATACCCGTGGCAAACTGATGATGAGTTGTATGGAAAATATAAGAGAAGGTTTGCGGGTGTCAGTGGCCGACAAAACCGCCAAAGCATTTCGCAGCCAGGTCATAGAATGGCTCATGACCAATCACCCGCACGATTGTCCGGTTTGTGATGAAGGCGGCAGTTGCCACTTGCAGGATATGACGGTTATGACGGGCCACGATTACCGCCGCTATCAGTTTAA
>CBIMFG010000035.1:0-11073 GCA_966243125.1 uncultured Niastella sp. | reverse complement strand
CATAATAGATGGGCTTCGATTCGTTATTTCGCGGATAGGGAATGATGCTTCTGCTAAAGAAGAGCGAGTTCATATTTTTATCAACCGCTACTTTCACATAGTTGGGATCGGCAATAAATTGCGGTTCTTTCAACACCTGCATCAGCGAGGCTACCTGCACTTTTTCCCCGGCTTCGCCTTCAAATACCTGCAATAATTTTTGTAACGGTTCTTTTTTCACAAAGGGTTCATCACCCTGCACATTTACTACGATATCGGTTTCTATATCGGCCACCGCTTCGGCTATACGGTCGCTGCCACTTTCATGTTGCTGACGGCTCATGCATGCTTTGCCGCCGTTTGATACGATCTCATTAAAAATTATATCACTATCTGTTACTACCCATACTTCATCAAATAACCCTGTGGCTACGGTATTATCATAGGTATGCCGAATAACAGTTTTAGTTCCCAGTAACTGCATCAATTTGGCAGGAAACCGGGTTGCCGCATAGCGGGCCGGGATCATGGCGATTTTTTTCATCGGGATAAAGATAAGAAAAGCCAACTTGAATGCGGGATAAACGCAGTCATTTCGTTATATTTGGATAGAACCCAATTTTCCCACCAACGATTAGCCTGCCAGCATTTACCGACACCAAAACTAATCTGTATGCAAGCTACCGAATTGCTAAAGACTTACTATGTCGATACCAATACCTGGGATGAAATGTACAGGGAGTCATCTGTACGGGAACAATATCAGCGAGTGGTTGACTTTATGCAGCAGCTTGACCTGGAAGAGCTGAATAAAAAAGAAGAGCTGGCCAAAAGACTGTTCATGAGCCAGGGCATTACGTTCACCGTTTACAGCAGTGGTGAAGGCATTGAAAAGATCTTTCCGTTCGACATTATTCCCCGCATTATTACCGCTTCAGAATGGGACCATATTGAAAAGGGCATTAAACAACGGCTAAAGGCCCTGAACTTTTTTTTAAAAGATGTATACCACAAACAATTTATATTAAAAGATGGGGTAGTACCGATTGATATGATATACAGCTGCCCGCATTATTTGCGCGAAATGTATAACCTGCCGGTGCCTTACGATCTGTATGTGCATATTGCCGGTATAGATCTTATTCGCAATAACGATGGGTCGTTTTATATTCTGGAAGATAATCTGCGAACGCCAAGCGGGGTAAGCTATATGTTGGAAAACCGTGAAATCACCAAACGCATTTTCCCCGATCTGCTACCACAGAACAATGTACGAAGTGTAATAGAATATCCTAATATTTTACATAAGAACCTGGTATCGCTATCGCCCCGCCAAATAGCCAACCCTACTATTGTATTACTAACACCGGGCATTTATAATTCTGCTTATTTTGAACACACCACCCTGGCCCGCTTAATGGGAGTAGAACTGGTAGAAGGCCGTGACCTGGTTGTGGATAACCACCGTGTATATATGAAAACCACCTTTGGTTTGCAACAGGTAGATGTTATTTATCGCCGGGTAGATGATGAGTTTCTTGACCCACTTACTTTTAATCCCAACAGCGTACTGGGCATTTCGGGAATAATGAGTGCCTACCGTAAAGGCAACGTAGCTATTGTAAATGCAGTAGGTAATGGGGTGGCCGATGACAAGGCCATTTATTGTTATGTGCCCGATATGATACGTTATTATTTAAACGAAGAACCTATATTAAAGAATGTACCCACTTACCGGTTAGATGATGCCGAACATCAGGAACACGTTTTCAACAATATTGCCAACATGGTGGTGAAGAAAACCAATGGAAGCGGTGGATATGGTATGTTAATGGGCAATACGGCCAGTGACGAAGAAATACATGCGTACTGTGCGGAAATTAAAAAAGATCCACGCCAGTTTATTGCACAACCTATTATCAGTTTATCCTCAGCACCCTGTTATATGCAGGGAAAATTGCAGCCACGCCGGGTTGACCTGCGGCCTTATGCATTATGCGGGCCAGATGGCATCGAGATTGTTCCGGGCGGTTTAACCCGGGTAGCCTTGCGCGAAGGTTCGCTGGTAGTTAATTCTTCTCAAGGCGGTGGAAGTAAGGATACCTGGGTGCTTTCATCGTGAATGGTGAATGGTCAATGGTGAATGCCTCATGGCGGCAACCGAAATCCTGCACACTGAAACTTGCAACCTGAAACAGCTTTCAAGAACACAAAAAACACTTCAAATAAAACCCTGTTTATAACAGATGCTAAGTAGAGTTGCCGATAGTTTATACTGGATGAGCCGCTATATTGAACGCAGCGATGGCATATTGCGAATGCTTAAGGTTAACTATATGTATTCGCAGGATGGTGTTAATGATTTTTCCTGGAAGCCAGTGTTGCGTTTGTTCACCTATTTGGAAGAAGCAGAAGCCAAACAACTGGAAACAAACCCGCGTGGCATTTTGAAGTTCATTGTAGCCGATAAAAGCAATCCAAATGCCATAGTAAACATTGTAACCCATGCCCGCGAAAATGCACGCAGCGTGCAGGACCACATCACCAAAGAACTGTGGCAATGTTTAAACGATTATTATCATACTACCAAAGAAGACTGGTTGCCCAACTGGTTACAAAAAGACGATCCCATAACCATTCTTGATGTGTTAATAAAACAGGGATTATTGTATTATGGAACAGCTGATATCACTATGTCGCGAGGCGAAGGGTATTCCTTTATGAATATTGGTAAATTTCTGGAACGGGCAATTTTATCGGTTGACCTGTTAAATGTGCGGTTCATCAACAACCAGTATGATATAAATACAGTGGCCGATGGCTCTTACTGGAAGTATTTATTATTATCAATAGCGGGGCATGAATTATACCTGAAAACATACCGGTCGGGTTTTGAAGCCCGTAATATAGTGGAACAGATAGTGCTGAACAGTCATTTTCCACGCTCCATTATTTATTCCATAAACCGGTTGCAGCGCTATTTCGATCGCCTGAAAAAGGAAGGCCAGGTAAACAATTACCAGCAGCTCGATTTTATGATCGGTAAACTGCTGAGCAAGGTGCAGTATTCTACAGCAGACAGCATCATTAGCCAAAACCTGCATCAATATTTAATAGATATTAAAAACGACCTGTACGCCATTGCGAATGCCCTGAACCAGTGTTGCTTTGCGTATTCTTAAAACCAGTACCCAATTTCATATTTTTGCCAACCATGCCACAATTCAAAATTCATCACGTTACCAGGTATACGTACGAGGTTCCGGTTCGCGATAGCGCCAACCAGATCATTTTATTCCCTGTAAAAGATGAGTATCAGACTGTCCTAAAACAAGACCTTACCATAACCGGCGAGCCGGCTGTGGATATTTATAAAGATTATTATGACAACGAAGTGGGCTCCTTTATGTTTGCCGCCGCCCATACCGAGCTGAAGATTGACTCAAAGATTGAAGTAGTTACCAAAGCAAGGCCAATGCCTGTTGATGTCACTTTAAAAGAAGAGCAATGGAATAGCTTACAGGCCATCAGGTACCAGGTGCCGTTTATTGATTTTATGAAACAGGAATCCTGTGAGGTGGTAGACGAAATAAAACGCGATACCCAGGTGGGCCAATACCTGCAGGTTACGCCGTTGACCGCTGCCCAAAAACTGAATGAATATGTTTACCAGGAATTTCAATATATAACCGGGGTTACCAGTGTAGAAACAACCCCGGATGAAATATGGAAACTAAAAGCCGGTGTTTGCCAGGACTTTGCCCATATTTTATTGGTTATGCTACGCATGACCGGCATTCCTGCCCGCTATGTAAGTGGATATATTTGTCCCAACCGCAATGGCATGCGGGGCGAAGGCGCTACCCATGCCTGGGTAGAAGCCTATATTCCAAATTATGGCTGGCTGGGCTTAGACCCTACCAATAATTGTTTTGTAAACGACCTGCATGTTCGCCTGGCAGTAGGCCGCAATTTCAGCGATTGTTCACCCGTAAAAGGCACCTACAAAGGCACCAGCAAACACAGCCTGGAAGTAGGCGTATCGGTAAGTTATGAAGATGGCCATGTGCAGGATGATGAGGCAACTATCTTAACAACTCATCCTATTACAAACGGGCAGCAAAAGAGTGATGAGAACTCTTACCGGAAATACATGGAAATGATACAACAACAGCAGCAATAGTTGAAAAGCTGACCAGTTAACAAGTTAACCAGTTGACCTGTCAAATTTTTAGCTTGCGGCTAGTAATCGGTCTTGATGTTTTTATTAAAGGGAAGTTTTAGCTGATAGGATAGACTCTCATCCGTGTTTCCATCCAGTGTATCCAATCCATATTTTAACTGATTCGGATCAGTATAGGCAAACGTGCCAAAAAGCCGGTCCCACAAAGAGAAGATGTTGGCGTAGTTGGTATCGGTGAATGGGCGTTTATAATGGTGATGCACCTTATGCATATTGGGGGAAACAAAGATCCAGCTAATGGGCCTGTCAAGCCACAGCGGCACCCGAATATTGGCATGATTGAAGTGCGTGAAAATTGCGGACAGACTGCGATACAGAAAGTACATCCCAATTGAAAGCCCCATTGCATACACGCCTATAATGGTAAAACATTCCCTGAAGATCCATTCGCCCGGGTGGTGCCGGGTACCAGTGGTAACATCTACCTTGGTATCGCTGTGGTGGATCATATGAAACTTCCACATAAATTTTACTTTGTGCATCAGAAAATGCGGGGCATACTGCGCAAAGAAATCCATAAACAGCAACCCGATGATGATGTTAGCCCATAACGGCAGGTTGAGCAAATACAACAATCCGAAATGATTATCGGTTACCCATTTACAGGCAAGGATGGTTATTGACCCTAACAGAATATTCAGGATAACTGTAGTGGTGAGAAAGATCAGGTTTACACCGGCGTGTTTGTACCGTTTCCAGGAGAATTTAAAAAGGGGATAATAGCCTTCTACCAGCCAGAAGAAGATCATTCCACCCAGCAAAATGGCCATTCGTTGCCAGGAGGCTATGTGCTCCCAAAAGTTCATAAACGCTTCCATATCGCCAATCGTTTACCGGTAATTTACGCATAAAAAAGCGTTGGGAAATTGATTGATGAACCTGTTAAAGCATTTAAAATTTAGTACTATATAAAATGAAAAAAACCATCCGCTAGCTGACGAATGGTTTGTTGTATGTAATAACGAGATATATAAAAATAGCGATCAGGTGTTTAACATTAATGGCATTACCAGCATCATCAGCTCTTCATTTTCATCCTGGTCACCGGGACGAATGATACCAGCTTTGGTAGAAGTAGACAATTCAACCGTTACATCTTCGGTATCGGTAGCGTTCAGCATTTCTATCAGGAATTTGGCGTTGAACGCAATTTGCAGATCTTCACCATTGTATTGACATTTCATGCGCTCGTTACCTTCAAAAGAGAAGTCGATGTCCTGCGCTGTCAATTGCAACTGGCTGCCGCTGATGCTTAATACAACCTGGTTGGTGCTTTTATTACTGAAGATACCCACGCGACGTAAAGCGCCCTGAAAATCAGTACGGTTTACTGTCAGTTTATAGGGGTTATCAGAAGGAATTACCACTTTATAATCAGGGAAACGGGCATCAATAAGGCGACAGCTTAACTGTGTAGTGCCATGTATTACAAACAGGTGATTGCTGTTATAGCTTACAGTAAGCTCATCATCGTTCACCGGCATAGCGCCTTTTAACAGCGTAAGCGGTTTTTTAGGAACAATGAGCGAATCAACTTTAGGACAGCTAACATCAGTGCGTTTGTAACGAACCAGGCGGTGCGCATCGGTAGCAACAAACTGCAATCCTTTGGTGTCCATTTCAAAGAAAACTCCTGTCATGGCCGGACGCAGGTCATCGTTACTAACAGCGAACAATGTTTTGTTGATGGCAGTAACCAGGGCCGCCGATGGAATGGTGAATGAATTGGTTTCATCAGCCACGGGATCCTTGGGGAAGTTATCGGGATTTTCACCCATCACTTTGTACTTACCATTATCGCTGGTTATTTCAACCGCGTAATTTTTGTCGATATTAAAAGTGAGCGGTTGCTCAGGAATGTTCTTTAAAGAATCCATCAGTATTTTAGCTGGGATACAAACACGGCCGGTATCTTTCGCTTCAACCTCCAGCTGAATTTTCATTACCGTTTCCAGATCGGTTGCCACCACCGACAGTTGATTTTTTTGTACGTCAAACAAAAAATCTTCCAGGATCGGCAGTACCGTATTGGCATTGATCACCCCGCTAATCTGTTGTAATTGTTTCAATAAAGCCGAAGATGAAACGATAAACTTCATATAACTGATTAAGATTTGAGCAAATATAGGGTTATGACTGAATAATTTACCCGCTTTTTTTAAAACACGAAATCCACAAATATGCTATCTTGCCTGTCAGCGGTATTGAAAAACCGGCGCCTGAAAAGTGTCCCGGATGCCGATTTGAATTAGTACCACTTTCCGGACCGTAGCAATGATCAGCAGGCCGTTACCCCGTTTTACCTCAAAACGGGCCATTCAAACAGCAAACGGCCGGCTTGGTTAAGGTGGCTTTCCCACATAAAATCATAATGGCGGTTTTCGTTATTGTTCAGCATCTGCTGAACCCATATTTTAGCGTTAACCATTGAGCGTTAAGCCATAAGCGGTATTGGGTATTTTTTCAAAACCATTGATTAAAAATTAAATAAACAGCAATTTTATTAGTCATATGCTGTTTATATAGGTTCCCGATCATGCACTTAAAAACAATATAACCTTATATGTTTGACAAATTATTCGGACGTGGCAAAAAGAGCCCGGAGCAAGCTTCTCAACCGGTTCAACCAGACATCCCTTTTGGCCGCTATTCCGATAATAACAAATCTGTTGAAAAAGTACGCCGTTGGACAGATGCCGATAATCTTTTCAAAGAGCAAAACTATTATGATAGCATCGCTGCATTTTTTGACTATGTGGCCGATGATAAATTAGGTAATGTTATCCTGAACCGAAATAACGACAGTGGCACGTTTCAGCTATACCAGGGCTCCAAGATCGTTCGCGGCGAATTTGATAAGGACAGCCTGAAGGCCGAAATTACCCTGGCCAAAATGCCGCAGGCCAGCGTACCGGTTATGCGCCGCCTGCTGGAAATGAATTTCAACCTCTATTACAGCCGGTTTGCCCTGGATAACGACCGCCTGTGCATGCGGTTCGACAGCGATATAAGAGCCGCCAATCCCAATAAACTGTATTACGGGTTAAAAGAACTGGCTATTAAAGCCGATAAGCTCGATGACCTGCTGGTACAGGAATTTTCGGCCCTGCAAACGGTAGATACCGAACACATCATTGGCATTCCCGATGCAGAAAAAGAGGTGAAATACAATTTCATGCTCACCTGGATCAAGGAAACGCTTGACTATGCAGGCACTTTAGACGCCGATAAATTTGCAGGTGGAATAGCCTACCTGTTGCTGTCGCTGGCCTTCCGCATTGATTTTTTGATTTGTCCTGATGGTAAACTGTTGAGCGAGCTGGAAAAGATCGTGGAGATCTATTACAGGAAGGATGAAAAAAACACAGTGGAACGCAATCAGGGAATGATAGAGGGCTATAAGAAACTGCTGACTAAAAAGAAAGAAGACGTATACCCTTACCTGTTCCGTTCAAAACATACATTCGCTATTGTGATGCCGCAACACCACCAAACCGTAGTGGATGCCATTAATGCGGCTACGCAAAATGTGGTGTGGTACCGCGATAACAATTATCCGCTTATTGCCAATAATGTAATGGAATACGCGCTTACGTTCAGCCAGTATTCTTACAGTTTGCCCAAACCGCTCAGCGAGCTGGTATTGTTATTTATGCAGATCAACTATCGTGCGTATTTTGAAGCGCTTGGTTTTAACGTTCCCTATTTTGATGCCCAGCAGGGCCAGTTTAACCAGGAGCTTATTAAAGAACGAATTATTCAGATCATAGGAGCCTGGCAATCGAAGTACCCCAAACTGCTGTTTAAAGTGGAAAATTTACAGTTTCAAAACCAGGTAACATTCAACAGCAGCTTTAGTGCAGAGATCACTACTTTAAATTTCGATGCAAACTAATTTTAAACTTACAGGTTCCAGCAAAATATACAACCAATGGTTCAGGATATAATAGGCCAATTTCAAACCGCCATCATACAAATAGCCACCCAAACCGGTACGGGTACCGGCTTTTATGTAAAAGAATTCGATTTAATTGTAACCAACGATCACGTAGTGCATGATAATGCCGAGGTTACTATTGCCGGTAAAAATTTTGATAAAACCCTCTCCCGCGTTTGGTATACCGATCGCAAACACGACCTGGCTTTTTTACAGGGCCCCGCCAATATTGAGATTCCTGAAATTCGCCTGGGCCAGTACGATGGCCTGAAAGATGGTGATGAAGTATTGGCCATCGGCCACCCTTTTGGTTTTAATTATTCCGCCACGCAGGGCGTTATTTCAAAAGTTGACCGTGTTCGCGATGGCTTAAAGTTCATTCAGATAGATGCGGCCATTAACCCCGGTAACAGCGGTGGCCCGTTGGTGAATGCCAATGGAGAAGTAATTGGTGTAAACTCATTTAAAATACAGGGTGGCGATAATATGGGATTTGCCTTACCGGTAAACTACCTGCGCCAGGCCCTGCAATTATATGCCCCACACAAAGGCGTTAGCAGCACACGTTGCCATAGTTGCGATTCCCTGGTATTGCCTGAAAACATCGACTCTGAAAAATATTGCCCTGCCTGCGGTACCGAGGTAAAACTGCCTAAAATGCCCGAGCAGGAAGTGGTACCAACCGGTGTTGCCAAAACCATTGAAGATATTTTAAAAGAACTGGGTAAAGACATTAAGCTTGCCCGCGAAGGGGTGAACCGCTGGGAAGTACGCGAAGGCAGCGCCAAAATAAAGATCACTTACAATGCCGAAAACTACTTTGTGGTAGGCGATGCATACCTGTGCCAGATGCCAACAGATATTCAGAAAATAAAGCCGCTGTACCAGTTTCTGTTGCAGGAAAACTACCGCACCAACAGCCTGGTATTAAGTTGCCAGAACCAGAACATTGTTTTATCGTGCATTATGTACGACCTGGACATCACCACAGATGGCGGTGTAAAAACATTCGACAACCTGTTTAAAAAAGCCGACTATTACGACGACCTGCTGAAGAATGAGTTTGGTTGTTTGGATAGAATTGAGGAATAGTTGACAAGTTAATCAGTTGACGAGTTGACAAGGAAGAACAACCTTTTGACCATGCTACAGCGAAAACAACAACTTAGTAAGGAACAGGCATTACAGAAATTAAGGCATTACTGTGCTTACCAGGAACGCTGCCATGCCGAGGTGAAGGAAAAACTGTATTCATTCGGTTTACGCAAACAAATGGTGGAGGAATCAATTGCTCAGTTGATCGAAGAGGATTACCTGAACGAGGAACGCTTTGCCATTCAGTTTGCCGGTGGCAAATTCCGCATGAAACAATGGGGAAGAGTAAAAATAAAACATGCCCTAAAGCAAAAACAGGTAAGCACTTATTGCATTAACAAGGCCATGAAGGAGCTGGATGCAGAAGACTATGAGCAAACGTTGCACAAGCTGGCTAAGCAAAAGTGGGACACTATAAAAGGGGAGGGGGTGAATGGTTTTGTGAAAATGGCGAAGACGACTGATTATTTGTTACAGAAGGGCTTTGAGCCGGAGTTGGTGCGGGGGGTAATACAGGAGTTAGTAAGTTCGTAAGTTATTTAGTGTGTGAGTTAACTCAAGAACCTACGAACTAAATAACTTAATAACCTGTATTTATTTCCACTTATCCACATTCCTCTTCTTAATGGTAAAGTAAAATGTAGCGCCATCCCCCCGCTTGGAATCCACCCATATTTTTCCATTGTGCAGCTCAGTTATTTTTTTACAATGCGCCAGCCCAATGCCGGTGCCTTCATATTCGTTCTTGGTATGCAGTCGTTGAAAGATCACAAAAATGCGTTCCCAATATTTTTCATCAATACCAATGCCATTATCGGCAACACTAAATTGCCAGCAATCTTCCCTGGTTGTTACTGAAATATTGATCACCGGTGGTTCGTCCGGTTTTCTGAATTTTAGCGAATTACTTAACAGGTTTTGAAAAAGCAGTTTCATTTCAGTACAATAACCGGAAATTAGCGGCAGCGCATCAATTTTAATTACCGCCTTGCTTTCCTGAATGGCCATGGTAAGGTCGCTCAATACTTCCTGCACGAGGCTATTACAGTCAATTGGTTCCAGAATACGTTCGCGGCCAAGGCGTGAATAGTCGAGCAGGTCCTGCACCAGCCGCCGCATTCTGTCAGAGGCATCGGTTATATAGTTAATGTATTTAATTACATTTTCATTGGTCTCTTCTTTGTAATGCCGCTTCAGTAATTCAACAAAACCCGATACGGTGCGCAAGGGTTCCTGCAGGTCGTGAGAGGCCACATAGGCAAACTGCTCCAGCTCTATGTTTTTTTGTTTAAGGTCCTGTGCATATTCCTTTTGCCGGTCTTCTGCTTCGCGCCGTTCTGTAATATCCCGAATGAAGGCGCAAAAGAAATCATGCTCCTTCAATCGCATTGGTATAATAGTTAGTTCAATGGGGAACTCATGACCATCGCGGTGCAAGGCTAAAACTTCAAACACTTTATTTAATACGGTGGCCTGCCTGGTATTTAAATATCTTTTTAAACCTGCTTCGTGATGTTCCCGGTATTGTTCCGGAATAATGGTTTCAGACAGGCGGCGGCCTATTACCTCCGTTTCGGTAAATCCAAACGTTTTCTCCGCTTGCGGATTCCAAATAATGATGCACCCATCGGTATCTATACACACAATAGCATCGAGGGCTGAATTCATGATCAGCCGCGTGGTTTCTTCACTTGACCAAATATTTTCTTTAGTTTCCTTCATTGACAGCAATCGCGGGGGTTAGCATACTTCCGGGAAAAACCGGGTTAATATTTTTTTTATTACATCGGGTTCCAGGGGTTTATTTTCAAATCCCGAG
>CBIMFG010000034.1:0-11079 GCA_966243125.1 uncultured Niastella sp. | reverse complement strand
CAACTGGTGAGGCTTCTATGCCCATTCCGGAATCAGTGAAAGTAACCTTCAAAGGAGAAATGAAGGATCACATGGATTTCCGTGACGTAGTACATGCTACACAGGCACAGATGCTGCAGAAATTTGGCGGTGAGAACGTTTTCCAGGGCCGCATTATTGAAGTGCACATTGGAACGCTTCCTGCTGACCAGGCGTTTACCTTTACAGACTGGACTGCAGAAATGAAAGCCAAAGCGTCTATCTGTATTTCTGACGATGACACCCTGATCAAATCACTGGAAATTGCCAAAGGCAGGATCCAGATCATGATCGACAAGGGCATGGACAACAGCCGTCAGGTGCTTCAGGGCCTGATCAACAGAGCTGATAAACGCATTGCAGAAATTAAATCAGGCGAAAAACCAGCTTTAACACCTGATGAGAATGCGAAATATTATGCGGAAGTAGAAATAGATCTGGATGTGATTGCTGAACCAATGATCGCTGACCCCGATGTTAACAATGCAGACGTTTCAAAACGCTATACCCACGATACCATTCGCGCGCTTTCTTATTATGGCGGGGAGAAAAAAGTGGATCTTGGTTTCGTAGGATCTTGTATGGTGCACAAGGGCGATTTGAAAATCGTTTCTCAAATGCTTAAGAACCTGGAAAAACAACAAGGTAAAGTTGAGTTTCGTGCACCGCTGGTTGTGGCAGCACCTACTTACAATATCATTGATGAATTGCAGGCCGAAGGCGATTGGGAAATTCTGAAGAAATATTCTGGTTTTGAATTCAACGATAATGCACCCAAAAACACTGCCCGTACAGAATATGAAAATATGATGTACCTGGAGCGTCCCGGTTGTAACCTGTGTATGGGTAACCAGGAAAAAGCAGCAAAAGGTGACACCGTAATGGCTACCTCTACCCGTTTGTTCCAGGGAAGAGTAGTAGAAGATTCTGAGCGTAAGAAAGGTGAGTCACTGCTTGCTTCTACACCAGTAGTAGTATTGTCTGCCATCCTGGGAAGAATTCCTAATGTAGATGAGTACAAAGCCGCAGTAGTAGGTATTGATTTGACTAAGTTCGCACCTCCTTTGAAGACCTTAACTTCAAAAGACAACGTTTCTTTTTAGTGCTTAAACAGCATAAATAATAAAAAGGCTTCCTGATAAAGCGGGAGGCCTTTTTAAATTTATAGAACCCTTTTACTTTTTCAACAACCAGTTTTCAACGGCTCTTGAAAAATCGGCTACATCAATCGGGTGCCTGCTGGTAACCAAATTGCCATCGGTAACTACAGATTTTTCCAATACAGTTGCCCCGGCATTTTTCAAATCGCTTTGTATATTCCAATAGCCAGTGAGTTTTCTCCCCTTGATAATATCAGCAGAAGCCAACACCACAGGGGCATGACAAATAGCGGCTATTAATTTCCCTGACTTATTAAAGTCCTGCACAAATTTGATCACATCCTTATCTGCTCTAAGATTGTCTGGATTCCAGGCGCCGCCAGGAATAAACACCGCATCATAATCATTGACTTTAATCTGATCGGCAGTGCGATCGAATTTTATCCAACCTACAGGCTGCAGGTATTGTATAGCCATTACGTGGGTTTTCGACATTTCGGGATATGCCAGTCCATATCGCTCAGGCGCTGGGTTGTATTTAGGCGCCACTATTTCAACCACAGCACCCAACTCCCTGAAATACCATACAGGCCCCGTTAATTCAATTTCCTCGAAACCGTCAGCTACAATCACTGCAATCTTTTTGCCTTTTAATGCTGTCTTGTTTTTAACAGGTGTAAAGAAGAATGCTTTCAGCGCTTCGTTGCCCGGTGCATGTAACAATTTTGATACCGGCATGTTTACAACAGCAGATTCTGTTGTTAATTGATTCATAACTGCCAGCTCGTTTGTATTTACCTGCGCTTCTACAGCCGTTGTGGTAAGTATGCCAGTGATGCCTGCAGCAATGATTTGATTAGATAGTTTCATTGTTATTAATTAAATATTAATTGATCGTATATTATTCACGAATGAGTGGTGCAAATTCAAGGAGGTTATGAATACCATCCTGAAACGGTTGCTTTTTGATATTTGAATTGAGATATTCGATCACCGGTTGTATGGGTGGAAAATTCAGGTGATATTGAAAAGCCTCATTGCTTCTGAATTTTTCATAGGTTACAAACTGCGTATTGTCTTCTTCCAATTCTGATAACTGATAGGTTATTACACCAGGCTCACTTCTGAATTGTGGCATAGCTATATGGTACACGTTCTTAAAGAGCTCCTGGGTTCCTGCCTTTGCATCTACAAATAGCATAATGGTCAATTGACTGTCTGCTTTGTTTGCGGCTTTACGCCATTGTTGTTTTGAAATTGGTTCCAGGTCTTTTACCGGGATCATTTTTATCGGCTTCGCCAAAGCCGTTTCTGTTAAACGGCTTATGGCTTCCGATTGTGCGCTACTTTTGGCTTTCGTCCATTCCTCATTACTACCCCACCGCTCAATTATCCATAATATGGAAGGGTTTTCCTTTTCATAGTAGGCCTCTGTCATAATATTGCTTTCGACTGCAATAGCATACGATACGTAATCAGTAACTACATTTCTGAAAGACTCCAGGTATTCGAGTTTTACCTCATATCGTGTAAGCCTGGCCACGGCAGATTGCTGAATTTTCTTTTCCATCTTACTTACATTTTGAGCCTTTGTGTAGAAGGTGTTTAGCAGAAGAAGGGTTATGATCCATGCTGTAGCTTTCATATCATTTAGTTTTTGCTATGTTGAGCAACAATTTTGAAACTTCATGCGGCTGAGAAAGAAATGGAGAGTGACTGGTATTTACCGTAAAGACTGTTGTGATACCTGCTGCGGCAATCATTCTATCCTGCAAGGTTGGAGAAATAACAAGATCCTGCAATGTTTTGATGTATACTTTGCTTACAGCACCAAAGCCTTCACTGGTTAACGTAACCGCATTGGTAAATGGAATAGCTGGCTCAGCACGATAATTGTCAATTACCTGTTGTTTAACAGCTGGCGTACCATCATTGATGAACAAATAAGCCAGGCTATCGGCCTTTACATCAAGTGTTAACTGGTCGGCAGACTGAACCAATGAATTGCCCAGTTTAGAACCGGGATCAGACATTGACAGGTTAACCAGCGCCTGTCCGTTTGCGGGCAGAAAAGCGCCGATGTAAACCAGTTTGCTGATTCTTGCCGGGATCTTTTCAGCCACAGCAGTTACCACCATGCCGCCCATACTGTGCCCTACCAGCACCACTTTTTCACTTACTGCAGCAATTGCCTCAATAACTTTATCCCTGTACACATCCAGGCTCAGCTTGTACGTGGGCGTTTTATCGTCGCCATGTCCTGGCAATTCAACAACAATTACTTTATTACCTTCTTTAACCAGCTCATTATGTACGGCCTCCCAAACGTATGGCGCCTGCCAGGCACCATGTACCAATACATAGGTGGCTGGGTTAGCATTAGCGTTATCTTCATCTTTATCACAGGATGATGCAAATGTGGAGATTGCGAGTATTGCTGCCATGATCGAAATAATTGTCTTTTTCATTTTTAATATTTTTGGTTTTCAGGGGCGGGCATATCAAATCCATTTAATACAGTTGCAATAAGACAGTAGCCACCTATGAGAAAGATGAGTTCTGCTGCGCCACTTTGCCCAAGCAGTTGAACAGCCTGGTTATAGGTTGAAGTGGGAACAATGTGGCCCTTAACCAAGGCAGCCGCTACGTCGTGCGCAATGGCTTCCTGTTCGTTTAAGCTTTCCGGACGGCCACCGGCTGCCAATGTTGCGATGAGATTGGAAGAAAGACCAAAAGCAGCTGCCATGATCTCATGCGCATACAGCTCAAAGCGGGCGCCAAAAGCGCCGCCAACAGTAAGGATGGCCACTTCACGTACCCTTTTGTCGAGTGTTGCATGGTTATCAAGCGACCTGAGAAATGCTAAAGCAGGAACGCCAAATTGAGGAAAATGCAACATGGGCGGAAAAGGCCCCAGAAGGGCGCCCTGTTCATCGAGCATGACTACAGGCCCCTGACTTTTGTTTATAAGACTGGCGATCTCATTGTGAACGTAACGAAGGTTTGGACTAAGTGACTCTGGTGGCAGCGGCTTTAAACGCATGTGTATGATTTAGTTATTTGTGTAATTCATTTGTAAATTGGCCATCGATCAGAATAAAGGCCATGCGGCAGCTTTTGCCCGACCGGTTTGCCCAGGCATGGTTAGTGCCACGTTGAATAATGATATCTCCGGCTTTGATATTTATTTCCCCCTCATCAACTACCAATGTCATCTCTCCTTCGAGTACAATTCCATAATCAATAGTTTCAGTACGATGCATTAAAGGATGCGGTGCGCCTTTTCCCGCATGTGAAGCATCTTCATCGCCCATTGATTTAAAGTGTTTGCCTGCTTCGTCTTTGGTAAGATTTCGTATTTCGTCTCCTTCCGGGGGAAAATCAATAACTCTTATGCGAGTGCCACCTTTAGGCGGCGCCAATACCAACGTGGTTTCAGCCGGCTCTCCTGATATACTATCAATCAGCGCTGGCGACTGCGCGGTATTCCATACTTCGTGAAATCTGGCGCCGTTTGGTCCGCCAATCATATAAGTGCGCTCAGTCGAAGCATCTGACAAAATAATTGCTTTCCCTTCTGTATTATGACCCGTTACAATACGTCGCACTGTTTTTTGTTGCTGGTCCATGATCTTGATTTTAGTTTTTCTTTGATTTTTTGAAAACAAAAACACCCAGGTAGTGAAACAGTAACCCTATTGCCCATGCCGGTGTTGACCATAAAGGCCATGGATAAGTTCTGTCAGTTAAATACCAAACGATCCATATAACAGGGGTAACAAGAAAGAAAACAAGCAGGTGAATTCTGAAACCTTTTACAGGGTTGATAGGCGCTGAGGCTTCCCAGTCAGTTTGATTTGGCATAAGTTTTAAATTTATGACCTAAAATTACCGATGTAAGCTGTAGCCGGGAGGAGCCGCACTCACTATTAGTGCGTGATTGAAATCACGATCACTGAGTGATTGCAATCACTTGGTTAAATAAAGGAGGGTGTATCAATAGTTGACACACCCTCCTTTATTAATATAACTACCTTCTTATTTACTGCTGGAATATAACCGGCTTAAAGTTTCCCGGCGCAGACCCAAAAACTCGGCAATCATTTTTTTGGATACATGTTGCATTAACACCGGATATAACTTTGCAAATTCTTCATACCGCTTTTGCGGGGCATTTAAAAGTAAGATCTTGATCCTTTGTTGCAAGGCAACAAATCCCTTAGTCATTTTGATCCTGAAAAAATGCTCCATCTTGTGCATTTCTGAAGCCAGCTTTTCTCTACCATACAGCGTTAAACACAATACTTCACCCGGCATCAGACATTCCAAATACATGGCTGCCGGATTTTGGTTGAAATAGGAATTATAGTCACTCATCCACCAATTTTCCTGAGCAAACATGCAAACATATTCCTTTCCCACATCGTCGATATAAAAAACCTTGTAGATGCCCGAAAGTACCAGGTACTCGTATTTTACGTCGTCTCCTTCCTGGATCAGGAATTGATTCTTTCGAACTTTCTTTAATGTAAAGAATGATTTAATAAATTCAAATTCCTCATCGCTGATGGGAGTAATTTGCTCAATGTGTAACCTTAGTCTGTCCATATTTAAGATAAGTCTAAGTATAGTCAGTCTATTTACATGCCATGTAATAAAAAGTAAAAAACTGGTTAATTCGAATACATAATCAAATGGGAGCAAAAGCTTTAGCAGTTACCGCGAGGGAACTTATAATTAAATACAGGTACGTACCTCCAAAATTTTTGGAGGTACATGAAACGAAGTCTAAAAATTTTGGAGTCTGATCTAGTGCTCAGCGCATAAAATCCTGTCTTTTAATATTCAGCCTGGCCATTTTCGCTTCTAAGGTCGTTGGTTTAAGATTTAATAATTCGGCAGCGCCATTAGTGCCGCGTATACGGCCATTCGCTTTTTTTAAGATGGAAATAATATAAGCTCTTTCTGTTTCCTGCTGAATGTGCTTTACATCTTCGAGTGTTGTAATGTTTACTTCACCAGGCAATGCAGGTGCTACAGTAGTAAGGCTTCTTCTTAACGCTAAATTTGATTTACCATCATTCAAAATAACAGACTGCTCTATAATATTTTCCAGCTCACGGATATTTCCCGGCCAATTATAGGCACACATTTCTTCCATCATGGCTGCGGCAATACCAGTAAATGGTTTATTGAATTCCTTACAAAACCGGTTTGCAAAAAATAATGTCAGTGCTTCCAAATCAGTTTTTCGCTCTCTTAAAGGTGGCAACGTTATAGGAAAAACACTAAGCCGGTAATACAGATCAAGCCGGAAGTTTCCCTCTGCTACTTCTTTTTCCAGGTTCCGGTTGGTAGCCGCTACAATTCTTACATTCACTTTTACAGTAGTATTGCCACCTACATATACAATTTCCCTTTCCTGTAACACCCGCAGTAATTTAACCTGCATTTCCAGCGGCAACTCTCCTATCTCGTCTAAAAAAATAGTGCCGCCATCAGCCTGTTCAAATCTGCCTTTTCTTTTTTCAATAGCACCGGTAAATGCACCCTTCTCATGACCAAATAACTCAGACTCTATCAACGTAGCTGGAATAGCAGCACAGTTTACCTTTACAAATGGACCGTTTGTTCTTTGTGAAAGCGTGTGAATGTACTGAGCTACCTTTTCTTTTCCGGTTCCGCTTTCACCCAATATTAAAACCGACGTGTTATAGGACGCTACCTGCGTGGTAAGATCCAATGCGGCCAGTAAAAGCGGGTGGTTGCCGATAATACCCGGGAATGCCGGATTATTCGCAGTTTCACTGTGTTTCTTATTAAAGGAACCGTATTGATTCATTTTTTCAGCAACAGCTGTCAAACACATTTTCAACCGATTCAATAAAGCCATATGCTTATCCGTGTAAACCTCCTGCTGACGACTATAAAAGAAATAGTGAATTTCAGACCCATTTGCTAAAGCCACGGGGAATATTAGTTTTGACTGAAGCTTAAAAAAATCAAACAAGACCTTTTGCAGGGGATCAGCGCCTGAATGGCTAAAAAGCTCGTCTTTATTTAACCCGGTAATTGTTATTAATTCTTTTTCAGCAATAAACTGGTATTCATCAAAGCCAATGCGTAACCAGGCCATGTCATTGAATTGCGCAGCATCAAGCGGCCTGAACCCATACAAAATGAGATCGAATGGAATATAAGATTGTAACAACCGGGCAACCGTTAACAATTTTTGTTTGGCATCAGCAGTTTCATGGCTCACTTCAGTCAACTTCATATGCAGAAATTCTTCCTGTCGCAACCTGGCTTCGAGGCTATGCCGGTGACGATACAAAGCTATATCCAATGTAACCAGCAGGTCTTTTTCCCTGAATGGTTTTACAAGAAATCCATAAGGCTCAGTGGCCTTTGCTTCTTCCAGTATTTTTTGGCTTGAATTAGCAGACAAATAAATGAAGGGGATATTTTCAGCCTTCAATCTCCTGGCCAGGTCTATACCCGAACTTTTTCCTTCTAATCGAATATCAAGCAGTACCAGGTCAGGATGTTGGCTTTGGAGATTAACTTCAGCCTCTTCAACGGAGGCCACCATACCTGTAACACTATAGCCAGCCTGCTCCACGGCTAAACGGAGCGCATTACCCACAATAAATTCATCCTCTACAATTAATATTTTGACAGCCATATATTATTTAATTAAAATCTGGAAACTTACAGTTATGTGCACGCCTTTATTACTTTCAATCTGAAAGCTGCCTTTTAGTTGTTTGGTAAGCCCCTGCATCAGATCAAGCCCCAGCGAATGATGTTCCATAGTATCAAGCCCATCGGGCAAGCCAATACCATTATCCGATATTTTTAGCAATAACTGGTCAGCGCCCTCGCGTTGTAATTGAAGGCTTACAATGCCCTTCTGTCTGGCCAGAAATGCATACTTAATGGCATTTACAATACTTTCAGTAATGATCAGTCCCAGCGGAATTGCCTGCGACACATCAAGATCAACCGGCTCTATATTTTGCTCAAAACTTATCTGATTATTGGTATCAAAACTATCATGCAGGTAACGCACCAGGTCATTAATATAGGCAGGCATGGCAATCGTGGTGGTATTTTCATCCTGGTAAAGCTTTTGGTGAATCAGCGACATGGCCTGCATTCGCCGCAGGCTGTCATTAACAGCCAGCCGGGCTGCTTCATCCTCTAAATATACTGATTGCGCATACAGCAGGCCGGTTACCATCTGCAGGTTGTTCTTAACCCGGTGATGCACCTCTTTGATCAACCATTCTTTTTCTTTAAGCAATTTGTCCTGTTCTGCATTCAGTGTTTCCAGCTTTCGATTGTTTCTTTGTTTTATCCGGTACCGATTGAATAATAACCCCACAATGATCAGCAGTAATGCCACATAGGCCAGGGTAATGTTTTTTGCTTTGTTTGCCTGCTCAACACGGTTACGCTGCAGTTGATTTTGATTGTTAAGCAGTTTAATATCCTTTTCCTTTTTAGCAGTTTCAAATTGAAGCTGCAGCTCTTCTATTTGCCAGTTTTTGGTTTCATTAAAAAGAGAATCACTCAATTGCTTGTGCCTGAGTAAATGTTGTAGAGCGGAAGCATAATTCCCTACGCCGGAATCACCCTTAAAAAGCATCAGGTGAATATCTTTCATGAGCGCCAATGAATTCGTGCTTTCAGCAGCCCTCAATGCGTTTTGCAACCAGGCAATTGCTTTACCGTATTGCAGCTTATTGATAAAATACTGCCCGATCTCATAATTAACATCGGTGGTTATTTCATTATCTTCCTGCAGCTTTGCGGCCAGCTTTATTAATTCAAGATAATATTTTTCAGCCTGCCGGCCCTGCTTCACCGCCAGGTAACAGTACGCCAATGAACTTACCAGGCATGCTTCTGCGTCAATGCCGATGGGTTTGTTTTTGGCATTGATATCAAGCATATACGCCAGTGCTTCTTTCTCCTTATTTATTTTTATAAGCTCCCTTGCAAAAAAGCCTGCATCCCTGAATTTATAAAAATTGTCGCTGTCATTAAATACCCGGTTATTAAGCGTTTTCGAATACCACTCCACACTTTTTTCTGGTTGTCCCATTTCCCTGTACATAAGGGCCAGACGGCGGTAAAAAGTAAGGGAGGAAGTGGAATCATTGGTAGCTTCAATACTTTCTATTGCTTTCAACCCATAAGAAATGCACTTATTAAAATCACCTTTATTACGGTAGGTAGCTGCCAGCAGGTCATAAATATAGTGCAGGTCGCGATAACCGATAGCTTTGTACCGATCCAACGCACCCAACAATGCTGTTTCCGCCTGGTTCAACCTGCCATTAACCAGGTGTATATCAGCAATTGTCTTTAAAACATATGCTTCTCTTTCCTGATTGCCACTTTTTTTATACAGCGAACACATTTTCTCATAACATTGCAACCTGGTTATTCCGGTATTCTCACGTAATGGGATCAGCGTTGCCAGCTCGTACCACAAAAGCGCTGCCCTTTCTTCACTACCAGACATGCTTACTTCATTTATCGTTTGCTGATATAGCTTTTTACTTTGCTGCAAACCTTCGGTAATAAAGCTTACCATTGCCTTGATGTGTGTACGTTCAGGTTGCCATTTTGCCGACAAATGAAGCGGCGCCAATTTACTGGCTTGCTCTAAATAAAGTATGGAGCTGTCTAAATCATGTTTGGTTCTATCTGTATGAAACAGATAATGACGACCCAGAATTATCAATAAACGAAAACGGGTTGAATCGCGCAGCATACCTAAGAGGTTAAGCGCAGCTCCTATTTTATTTTTTCTAATAAAGGCATCTCCTTGTAATACAAGCGCCTCACTTTTTCCATTTTCATAATGTAAAGCCTCGCTTAGCTGAAAGGCCTGCTCTGCAAACCACAAAGCGCTATCAAGCTGCGTAAGGGGATTTCCAACTTTGTACACGTAATATTCCCGCAGCATAAAATACCTGCCCAGCTTTAGTAAAGCATGCACCCGGCTTGTATCTTCTTTGCTTTTCCGAAGTTGTAAGAACAATTTCGATTGTTCTTCCCCTATCTTTTGTGAAAAAGAAAACAGCGGAGTAACCAGTAAAACAGTAATGATGGTGATTATATTATTAGCACACTTCATTTTTTATATGGAACAGGTTTGCTATTAAATTTACAAATAAACACTAAAATGCATCTTTCGCAGAAGTGAACGAAGGAATGGATGACATATAAAAAAGTACTATCTGTTAGGAGGAGGTGCTGTGGAGCAAGTTATAACCCTTGCAATTTGAGTTTTACCTTTTACATGACGGGTTTGATGGTTTGCATAACGAATTCAATGGCCTGCATGATGGGTTGAAGACTTGTTTTTCAGGTTGTACAGGTTGTTTTTCGTATTTAAAGGTTTACCGTTAGTGTTTTGGCTTTCGCATGTTGAATTGTAAGCGATGTTTTTCAAGTTGTCGTCTCCTCTTTTCAGGAGTTAGCTAACTCCTGTCAGGAGTAGGCTTATACATGTCTGTTTTTAACTTGAACTCGCTCAGCAGACCCTGCAATTCACTCTGCAATCCATAAAACTCAATCGGTAAACATGATAAACCTGATTGCAATGTCTGATATCTGTTGTGAGGATGGCTGAATGCTTCATGTAATGAATAACTTTCATCGTGACAAGATTAAAATTCGCTCTGCGTAGGCTTCAACTTGAAAAGTAAAATAACCGGAGGCCTTTTTACTTTCCACAGAAAAAAATATTCATTATCAATGCAAAAAAATTTGGCAGAAATGTAACAACCCTTATCTTTGCACTCCCAAAACGGAATAAGGGCGGCGGAAAAAAGAGAGAAAGCAAACGTTTTGAAACAGAAGTAGTTAGAAGTTAACCAAAAAGTTTATAAAGGGAGTTTAGCTCAGTTGGTTCAGAGCATCTGCCTTACAAGCAGAGGGTCGG
>CBIMFG010000033.1:0-11193 GCA_966243125.1 uncultured Niastella sp. | reverse complement strand
TCTTTTATGTGCAAGCTATATTGATCGTCATAAGCATGATCGAGCCGCTTTTTGATATTATCGAGGCCAATACCTGTGCCCAGTTCTTTAGGACCGGTTTTCTTTTTATTGCAACAATGAAAAAATAAACCGTCGTGTTTAATATTGAGTTTAATTTCTATAGGGTGCGCCGCACTTTTAAGATCACCATGTTTAAAGGAATTTTCAACTATGGTGATCAATACAAATGGAATAATAAGGGCGCCATTCACTATACCATTTACTTCAAACTGTACCTGCAAGCTGTTGCCAAACCGGAGTTGATGTATTTTAATGATGTTTCTCATATGGTCAATCTCATCCTTCAACAAGACCTTACCGTCTTTTACACTATTCTGGCTCAACGCATACCGCATAATCTCACTCAACGTAAGAATACCTTCCGATAGTTCAGGTGAATAAGGGAGTGATTTGGCATACAGGAAATTAAGTGTATTGTGCAGAAAATGTGGATTGATCTGCGCTTTCAGGAAATTATAATGAGCATGGGCATTTTCTATTTCCAGTTGCAGCTTTTGTGCCTCCAGTACCTTCTGTAGTTTTTTTTCATCGCGCAGGTAAAAAAGGTAAGCCACCAATAAATTAATGCCTATTAATAAAACAGAATCAAGGGTTAAAGTAAAAACCAGCGCGCCCATTGTATTTTTATTCGTGATGGGGCGAAAAAAATATTGCTCAGCCAGCAGGTAAGTAACATAAGTTATTACTCCTGCAACAGAAACCAGCAAGTAATAAACAAAAGATCTTTTTTTAGCTATGAAACTATAATAATAGTTAAGCATAAAATAAAGCAACGTACCATGAAAAAGGGTGCTGATAAACTGATCCAGAAAATATAAACCTTCCAGGAACTGTGATTGCTTTTTGAATAGCTCCGGCACCACACTATACAGCATCAATAGTACCAGGTAAAAAACTATATTGATGCCTGCCATAACAACTACCACTTTCCAGAACGAAAACCGGCTCTTGCATTTTTCAATACTCATCACTGACAAATTGCTGTTTGTATAAATTATATCAAGGGTTTAATTGCCCCCAAAACTATTACCACTCTGTTGAACTCTTTTATTTTCTTCTTCAACGCCGGTAATGCGTTGACGGCTGGCCTTTACCTGGTTATTACCAAAACGATAGGAAATACCCAGTTTAAATTGCCGGGTTTCAAAACTGTTGGCAGACACAGATCTTTGACCGGCGAAATCGCTGGTACCACTATACCGCAATGTACGGAACAGATCACTTACTGCCGTCTTTACAGTAGCTTTGCCCTTCCATATCTTTTTTTGTACTCCGGCATCTACACTCCAGATCGCATTTGCTTTAAACATTCCCTGGTATACCGTTGGCGCCGTATACATGCCGGTTAGCTGGGCAGTAAATGTTTTTGCAAAAACAACACTATTTTGCGCATATATCCCAAATGTAACCGCATCAAGGTCAATAGTGCGCCCATCCAAATCCGCCTGATAGTGTGAATAATTGGAATTCACATTAACAATACCTGAATATGATTTATAATTGAATACATAGCTCACGTTCACGCTCACTATTTTTTGTGTAGCCAGGTTGCGATTGGTAATTATCAGTTTTGAGGTTTCCGTGGTATCGAGCAGGGAGATAAACATATCTTTTACTGTACTGTAGTTAATGCTGGTAGTGAGTTTATTTTTATAGGTATGGGTAAGGCCAAAGGTATTGGTGTATTGGGGTCTCAGCTGAATGTTCCCCCGGGTGAAAATATATGCATCGAGCCTGAATTCAAATGGGTTCAGGTCTTTATAAGAAGGACGGTCGATGCGGCGGCTGTAGGTAAAGCTTAATTGGTTCATGGGATTTTTATTGAAAGTGACCGAAGCGCTGGGAAATACATCCGTAAAGTGGCGAATGAATGTACTATCATACACTTTATAACCGGTTCCTTCCTTTTTCCATCCCTTTGAAGTACCAGACAGGTTGGTATTTTCAATTCTCAGACCGGCCTGTATCAACCAGCCATTGAAGGGGCGGCTATAACTGGCAAACGCCGCATTGATATTTTCGGTATAATTAAACAGGTTGCTACGGTCTTTATCCAATACAGGATCCCCGCCTGTTATATCATATTGCTGTAAATTGTTCCTGGTGCTTACATGTCCGGTCTTTCCCCCGGCTTCCAGCTTTCCTTTCTTGAGGTTTTGTTCATAGTCGGCTTTTACCGAATAAATATTTATATCGGAAGGAGTGTTCATTCTTATTACTGAACTGTAAAGTTTATTGATACCATCGGCCTTGTAATAATCATTTGGTTGCCATTGATCGCTTTGCAAATAGTGAAAACCATAATCTGCATTAATGGTAAGCGTTTTATTTTTACTGAGGTTACCGGTAAAATTGACATTCACATTCATATTTTCATTTTGCCGAACATTATTGTTTCCGGCCACCAATATGCGGTTCATGATGGCAGTAGGCTGATGAATGATTGAGGTACGGCTGTTACTGGTATAACTCCCATTCAAAAAACTACCTGTTACCAACGCACCCAGGGTGGTATTTTTATTGGGATAGAAATCAGCCCCTGTTTTAAAAGTATGAGACGTGTTGTTTGAAACGCCTGTAGCAAATTGATCGAAAAGAGTATCAGCAACGGTACGGTTTATGTTCATGCTGTTGAGGTTTCTACCGGTATTGAAGGTATAGTTGCCAAACAAGTTCAGGTTTTTATTCCGGTGATTAAAGGCCACACCTCCGTTGTATTTGGCATAGGTGCCAATATTCCAGCCGCCATTCACCGATCCGTTAGTGCCAAATGCTTTATTCTTTTTACTTATAATATTAATGATGCCTGCATTGCCCGATGCATCGTACCGGGCCGAAGGATTGCTGATAAGTTGCACAGATTCAATTTGCGATGCGGGCATAGACTTGAGGTAACGACTGAGATCTTCGCCGGATAAATGAGTAAGACGGCCATCTATAAGCACCTGTACCCCATTCTTCCCATTCATGCTTATTTTGTCGTCTTTATCTACCATAACGCCCGGCGATTTACGTAACAGTTCAAGGGCATCCGTGCCTACAGCGTTAATAGTACCTTCTACATTTAAAATAGTTTTATCGGCTTTTATTTCAATAACTGGTTTTTGGGCAGTAACGGTAATTTCATTTAACTTACCAACCAGCTTTGGTATTATCAGGTCAGGAACGAGGGTGTCAACATCTGTAATGGTAATGGCTGCGGAAAATACAGGGATATAGCCAACATGACTGGCGTTTAATATATAATTACCGGGTTTTACATTTGAAAAAATATATTTACCGGTTTCATCAGCAATGACCCATCTTATGACGTTTGAATCGGGCTGTTTCAATAACCCAACTACTGCACCTGTTAACCCCTGACCGGTTTCATCTTTTACAAAACCGCTTATATTTTGAGCAAACAGAACCGGTGAAAATGCTACTAAAAGTACTAAGATTATTATCCGCATACGTATTGTTTTTAAATGGTAATGGCTTTGATTGATTTCGCAACAAACGTATAGCAGATAAAAAGCGTTAGGAAAAACGTTCCACCAACAGGTGTATTACCCATACAAAACCAGAGAAGGCGGCAGGCGCAGGGCAGCATTAACATTATGTTCTTTAGCATTTTATTGCTAACTTTGTTAGTACATGAAACGCTCCGGTACTGCTGATCTTCCTTTACATTATGGCGCTGTTCCGCCCTGGCTGGCTGAACGCATGGCCAAACTGGGCCGTGCCATAACCGAGGTGATCCTGATGGAATATGGAAAAGCAGATTACATTCGCCGGTTGAGTGAACCCTGCTGGTTTCAAAGCCTGGGTGCAGTAATGGGTATGGACTGGCACTCTTCGGGCATTACTACTTCTGTATTGGGCGCGTTAAAAAAAGCCATCAACCCATTATCAAAAGAACTGGGCATTTATATCTGTGGTGGAAAAGGAAGTCATTCCCGCCAGGTACCCAATGAACTATTGGCCATTGGCGAACAAACCGGGTTGAACGCACAACAACTGATCCGCAGCAGTAAGCTGAGCGCCAAGGTTGATAACACGGCTGTTCAGGATGGATTTCAATTATACCTGCATAGTTTTATTGTGAGCAACGAAGGTGAGTGGACGGTTATTCAACAGGGCTTGAATGATGCTACCGGCACGGCCCGGCGCTATCACTGGCATTCGCAGCAATTGCAATCATTCGTAAATGAGCCGCATACCGCCATTTGTGGCTTGCAGGATGGTAATATTTTAAACCTGGTTGATAAAGAAGCTGCACCTACCCGTTCAGGCATTCTCACCTTATCCAATAACGAATCGCCCAACGATGTACTAACAGAAATAAATCACCTCGTTATGCCGGCGCATCATGAAGTGCATGCCAAAGATGTTGACCTGAAAAGATTGGGCGCCATGTTGTGGCTGACGCATGAAAAACAGCCTGCCGATTTTGAAGAGTTGTTATTGCTGGAAGGAATGGGACCGCGCACCTTGCAATCATTGGCATTGGTAAGTGAAGTAATTCATGGTACCAACAGCCGCTTTAAAGATCCGGCCAGGTTTGCGTTTGCACATGGTGGAAAGGACGGGCATCCATTCCCTGTTCCATCCAAAGTGTATGACGAAACCATCAACGTATTACACAAGGCAGTTGAAAAAGCAAAGATTGGTCAAAGCGATAAACTGCAGGCAATAAAGAAGCTCACCGAACTGGCTCAGCAAGCCGAAGAGAATTTTATTCCCAATAACAACTTTGAGCAACTTATAGAAAAGGAGCGCAACGAATCCTGGCGTTACGGCGGCAGAACTGTTATGGGTAAAGAAAAGCCACCGTCAAAAAGATCGAAAGGAGTACAGTTGAGACTGTTTTAAATAAAGAAACAGTTTCAGGTTAAAGGTTCCAAGTTCCAGGTTTCAAGTTCCCCGTATTTCCAGGTTAACTGGTTAACTCGTCAACTTGTAAACTCCATCAACTATTTCCGTCTCGGTTTACCATGATGATGATACCGTCTCTTATTTCCCCCACTCTTCGAACGTAACCTCGGTTGATATTCCGGTGTATTACCTAATTCTTCCGGTACAGCCGCTTTCTCCACTTCTTTACCGATGAGTTTTTCAATAACGGCAAATTTGTTCTGTTCCATTTCGCTCACCAGGGTAAAGGCCATGCCATCTGCTTCAGCGCGGGCAGTTCTACCAATACGATGCACATAATCTTCTGCATCACGTGGCACATCATAGTTGATCACCAGGTCAATAGTATCAATGTCGATACCACGGCTTAAGATATCCGTAGCGCAGAGAATGGGAATACGTCCGCTGGTAAAACCATTCAATACATCTTCGCGCTGCGCCTGTTCCAGATCACTGTGAATTTCAGCAATCTTGAACTTCGCGCGTTCCATGTCACGCACTAACAGTTTTACACTTTGTTTACGGCTGCAAAAGATGAGCGCACTCTTAAATGGAACGGTTGTTAAGATATGTTTTAGTAAAGCCAGTTTCTGTGGTTCATATATGACAAATGCTTTCTGCACTATTTTTTCTGGTGGCTTTGAAATAGCGATGTTGATCTCGGCCGGGTTGGTCAGGATCTTTCTTGCCAGCTGTCTGATTTTTTCGGGCATGGTGGCCGAAAACAACAAGGTTTGCCGTTTAGCAGGTATTGCTGCGATGATCTTGTTGATGTCGTCCTGAAAACCCATATCCAGCATGCGGTCAGCCTCATCTAGCACCAGAAACTGCAACTGCTTAAACTGCACATAGCCCATATTCAGGTGGGCGATCATGCGGCCAGGTGTGCAAACGACAATATCAGTGCCGGTTTGCAACGCCTTTTTTTCAGTAACAAAGTTGCTACCGTCATTTCCGCCATATACGGCAATGGAACTGAGATTGGTAAAATATGATAAACCTTCCAGGTGCTGAGCAATTTGTATAGCCAACTCACGGGTAGGCACAATTACCAGCGCACCTACTTGTCCATCAATACGATGGTTGAGCAGGCGATTGATAACCGGCAGCAAAAAAGCGGCAGTTTTACCGGTACCGGTTTGAGCGGAAGCGATAATGTCTTTACCAGCTAAAATGGGTGGTATTACCTGTTCCTGAACAGGCGTGGCGTTTTCGTAATTGGAGGCCTCAATGCCTTCTAATAGGTCAGGGTGAAAGCCGAATTCTGTAAAGCGCAAGATGTTGTCAATTTATTTAGGTGTTTGCGGAGCATGGTCCAACAATATAATATAGCAAATATAATGGAATTTGGTCATGTAAATCAACAAAGTAGAACAAGTTGGCCCGGGCACATCCTTTGCCATAGTACTTAAAAGTAATATTATGGAAAAACGAGTCTTAGGCATTATACTGGCACTGGTTGGTGTAGTAGGACTTATACTGGCCGGTGTAAACTTTATGAATGGGGGCGCCAATGCGCATAACATTAAGCAAATCATTATGTATGGAGTACTTGGGGCCATCTTTTTCTTTGCCGGAGTTGGCCTTATTCGCAACACACGCGATAGGGCAACCTAGTAGTATGTGGAATAAGGTACTCAGTAATTGTTACTTTTTTCATAAATCGGCTACCACCTCTCTTTTCCAGCGTATATCTCAACCATTCAATAGCCGATTAGCCTATGCCAGAAGGGCCCAGTATCATCATTCTTAAGGAAGCCGTACAACAATTTAAAGGCAAAAAGATCTTGTCGGTAACCGGCAATACGCACGCCATTGACAAGGATGCACTTGTGAATCAAAAAGTAATTGACTTTAAAAGCTGGGGTAAACATTTTTTGCTCTGTTTACCAAAATTCACTTTGCGTATACATTTTATGCTCTGGGGGTCCTATAGCATTAATGAACGCCTGAATAAGAATATCCGGCTGCATTTGCATTTTAACAATGGCGATCTGTATTTGTATAGTTGCTCAATAAAAGTGATTGAAGAAGACCTGGACGAATTATACGATTGGAGCGGCGACGTACTCAACGATGCCTGGGATGCAACAAAAGCGAGAAGGAAATTGAAGGGCCAACCCGATCAACTGGTGTGCGATGCCCTGCTCGATCAGAACATTTTTGCCGGTGTAGGAAATATTATAAAAAATGAAGTACTGTTTCGTATTCAGGTACATCCCGAGAGCATTATCAAATTGTTACCTCCGCGTAAACTCACCCAACTCATCAGGGAAGCTCGCAACTACAGCTTTGATTTTCTGGAATGGAAAAAAGCATTTGTGCTAAGAAAGCACTGGCTGGTACATACGAAACAGATCTGCCCGCGTTGCGTTATCCCGCTCCTTAAACAATACCTTGGCAAAACCGGGCGCCGTACATTTTATTGTGAGAATTGTCAGGAGATATACGCAGAACGCACAACGCCAAACGCGGAACGCTTAAACCGGAAAAAGAAAACCCGAAAATCAACTAAGACAAGCTGATTTTCGGGAATTGTATTCAGCGTTAAGCATTATGCGTTTTGCGTTAAGCTATTCGTATCTTAACGCTTCAATAGGATCCAGGCGCGACGCTTTTTGCGCCGGATAATACCCAAAGAATACGCCGGTAATGGCACACACCATAAACGACAACATAATAGATGATTGCGACACCAATGTAGGCCATGATAAAAACAGCGTTACCAACCGCGAGGCAGTAATACCAAGCACCACCCCAATAATACCACCGGTAATACTGATCAGGATCGCTTCTATTAAAAACTGAAACAGAATGTCAGTGCCTTGCGCACCAATACTCATACGCAAACCAATTTCTTTTGTACGTTCTGTTACCGACACATACATAATGTTCATGATGCCTATGCCACCTATAACCAGCGAAATACCAGCTATGGCCGTTAGTAACACCGTCAGCAGTTGACTGGTTGAACTGAACGTATTTATCAACTCTGCCTGTGTACGCACCATGAAGTCGTCTTCATCGGTTGCTTTTAATTTATGCGAGGTACGCAAAATATCGGTTACTTCTGCCGTTGCCTGCGCACTGCTTTTTTCATCAATTGCTGATGCGTAAATATTTTGAATGTATGGAATGGCCAGTATTCTTTTTTGCACAGTGGTATAAGGTGCAATAATGATGTCATCCTGGTCTTGCCCAAAAGCATTCTCACCCTTTTCACCCAATACGCCAATTATTTTAAAGGGTATTTTATTAAACCGGATGATCTTGCCTACCGGGTCTTCTGAGCCAAAGATGTTTTCCACTACGGTTTGTCCAATTAAACAAACTTTATCGGCGGTATTCACATGCTCCTGCGTAAACGTAATACCATCTTTCAACGGCCAGTTACGAATGGTTAAATACTCCGGACTTACGCCCTGAATGGTGGTAGGCCAGTTGAGCGCGCCATTAATGGCTTGCCCTCTCGACTGTACTGCAGGTGATACTGCTGTCACGAAAGTAGCCTGCTTCTGAATGGCTTTCACATCATCCAGCGTAAGAGATTGCAAACCTGTAGCATCGAGCCGGGCGCCGCCGCCAACTGTTTGGTTGCTGCTGGGCCTTATGGTAATCATATTCGATCCCATACTGCTTAGCTGGTCCTGAATGCTTTGTTTGCTCCCCTGCCCTATGGCCACCATAGCAATCACTGCCGCCACACCTATGATGATACCCAGCATAGTTAAGAAGGCACGCAGCTTATTACGCTGCAGGGCTTTCAATGCGATTCGTATGAGGTTAAAAATTTTCATTGTAATAAGTATCAGTTAGTAATCTGCTGCCACTGGTAATGCCGCCAGCATTTCTTTGGCAGAACGCACCTGTGTATTCTTTGTATCCTTTACCACTTTGCCATCTTTTAAGGTGATTGTTCTGCTGCTGAAGGCAGCAATATCAGATTCATGCGTAACAAACACAATTGTTTTACCCTGTTGCTGGTTTAATTCCTGAAACAGGGCCATAATTTCATAAGAGGTGCGGGTATCCAGGTTACCGGTTGCTTCATCGGCCAGGATCATTACCGGTTCGTTTACCAGGGCGCGGGCAATGGCCACGCGTTGTTGTTGTCCGCCCGAGAGTTGATTGGGCAAGTGATCGAGCCGCTCGCCCAGCTTAACGGCTTCCAGCGCTTTTACTGCCCGCTCGCGCCGTGTTTTGGAAGAGATGCTTGAGTTGTACAACAAAGGCAACTCTACATTCTCCAGTGCCGAGGTTCGCGCCAATAGGTTATATGCCTGAAACACAAATCCTATTTTATGATTGCGCAGCACTGCCAATTCATTGCGCGATGATTTACCAACATCAACACCATCGAGTAAATAGGTGCCGTCGCTGGGTTTATCTAAACAACCCAGTATGTTTAACATGGTGGTTTTACCGGAACCGCTACTACCCATGATAGTTACAAACTCACCCGGTTCCACCTCAAATGAAACGCCTTTCAATGCCCGCACCACTTCTACCCCCATTTTAAATTCGCGTTTCAGGTCGTGTATAGCTACTCTTTTATTCGACATGTTCTTACTTTTTCATTTCTCATTTTTCATTCTTCATTTCTAATTTCTCCGGCCACCACCGCCGCCTCTGCGTTGTGGCATAAACGGACTTCTTGGCGCACCACCTGAGCCTTTATCGCCTGTTGCTTCCTGGTGCGAACCTGATACCACCACATCGTTGGTAGTTAAACCCGACAGCACCTGTACATTGGTATCATCAGTCAATCCAATCTTTATTTTACGGCGGGTAAGCGTGCTGTCTTTCTTCACCCACACAATGGCCGATTTTCCTGTTTCCACTGTTTCTGAGGCATCACGCCGTTTGGCGCTGTCTTTTGGCGCACTACTACTACCTATCCGCATGCCGCTTTTCTGCTGACCCTCTTTAAATTTTCCGCCTACAATTGTATACTTTTTATAAAGGCTTGAATCGGGACGATAGCGCGTTGCTTTTGCCGAAACGAGTAAAGCATTCTGTATTTCCTGGGTGAACACGGTGATGTTGGCCGTCATACCTGGTTTTAGTTTCAGGTCATCATTCGGCGCATCCACGATGGTGGAATAGGTTACCACGTTCGACGATACACTTGGGCGCAACCGTACTTCATTCACGTGGCCTTCAAACACGTTATCGGGGAAGGCATCTACCGTAAAAGTTACCCGTTGTCCATTTTTTACATTGCCAATATCGGCTTCATCAACCGCTGCCTGCACCTGCATTTTGGTAAGGTCTTTGGCAATCACAAACAAAGTAGGCGTATTTAAACTGGAAGCTACTGTTTGGCCCACACTCACATTTCTAGTCAACACCGTTCCATCAATGGGCGAGTAAATATTTGCATAATATAAATTTTGTTGAGCTGCTTTTAATTGCGCGGCAATGCTGTTTACATTATCATTTCCAGCATTGTATTGATTTAATGCGATCTCATAATCTGCCTTGCTGATAGCGCCTACATTGAGCAATTGTTTTTGCCGTTCGTAGTTGCCTTTTTGATAATCCTGATTGGCCCTTGCCTGCCGCAGGTTAGCACTTATTTGATCGCGCTGGGCAGTTAAGATGGTCTTATCTATCTCAGCTATCAATTGTCCTTTCTTTACTTTATCGTTAAAATCAACATACACTTTGCTGATGGTACCCGACACCTGCGTACCTACTGAAACGGTATCAACAGGTTGAACGGTACCGGTAGCCGTTACACTGGTAGCTATAGTGCCCATGTGCGGCTGCTCGGTTTCCAGCACCACCGGCTTTTCTTCTTCTTTAAATTTCCAAAACCAGATGCCCACACCGGCAGCAACGATGATAAGCACCCAAATGACCCATTTATATTTTTTCTTTTTCATGTTATGTCCGTTTATAGTTATAGATGTTATAGGGTTACAGGCACACCTGTATAAAATTCGTAGATCTTTTTATTAAGAATGGTATTGTACTTGGCCTGTACATATGCCTGCAGGGCCTGTGTATACAGGTTCTTTTGGGTAAGCAGGTCAATGGTATTGAAGGCGCCCAGGCGCATTTGCTCACTGGTAATGTGAAAGCTTTCCTGGTTAATCCGCCATTGTGATTCTGCTGATTCTAATTGCGCCTGTGAATTCAACACACTGATGTAAGCCTGCTCAACTGCCTGATCGAGCGTGGTCTTTGTTCCCTGTAACGACAACTTCGCCTGCTCTATCTGTATTTTAGATC